>CALEIW010000021.1 GCA_937876055.1 uncultured euryarchaeote | reverse complement strand
CCACCGATGTGACTTGTAGAGATGCTTGGTCATACTTGGATATCGAGGAGGAGCCAGAACCAGAACCTGAATTGCCAGAAAACGAAGAGGAGGCATTATTGGAAGGGCCATTGTATTGGGTTGCAGTGATTTCCTTGGTCGGACTACTAGTCGCTTCGATTGTGACCATCAATCAGAACCTTCGTGGTTCAGATGATGAATGATCAGGCTAATTGCCAAGTCGGTCCATCCGGGCCATCTTCGACAATAACACCAATCGAATTGAGTTCGTCTCTAATTTCATCCGCACGATCCCAGTTCTTTGTCTGTCTAGCGGTTTCGCGTTCTTTCAGTAGACCTTCAACTCTATCAGCAATATCTGCCCTAGCTGATTCTGCCTCAGCACGCCCTGCTAACACCTCTGCTGAACTTGGGAGAAGTCCCAAAACATCCCCTGCATACTTTTCAAACCAAGAAGCAACGTCTCTGCCTGGGTTTTGAGATACAACTGCTTGAATCTCAATAATTGCAGCTCTAGTATTGAAGTCATCATTCATTGCGTCGGTGAAGCGTTGACTGTAATTTGACAGGTCGATTCCTGAATCTGTGTCTGAAGAAAGAGACGCGCTATATGCCTCTACCAACCTCCCATAATGGATTACTGCATCCTGCAAGAATTCAGGAGTCAAATCAATTGGATTACGATATGGGACACTAAGTAGTGCATATCTAAGAGCAAGCGGGTCATGGTTCTCGAAGGCCTCTCTAACGGTCCAGAAGTTACCAAGACTCTTGCTCATCTTTTCACCATCGACATTCACGAAGCCGTTGTGCATCCAGTACCCTACAACAGGCTCGCATCCGGTACAACACTCAGATTGGAAAATCTCGGCTTCGTGGTGGGGGAATCTGAGATCGTGTCCGCCGCCATGAATGTCAAATTGTTCTCCAAAGTGATTGAGAGACATGGCTGAACATTCAATGTGCCAACCTGGCCTACCATCACCCCATGGACTCTCCCAAAATGGTTCACCTGGCTTTGCCAATTTCCAAAGTGCAAAATCGCGATGATCTCGTTTTCCTGAGCCGGTATCTGCTACTCTACCGCCAGCACCAGCTCTCACCATCTCTAACGTTTGACCGGTTAATTGTCCATATTTTTCGGGTGCTGTGTCTATCTCAAAGTAAACTCCATCCCCACCAACATAGGCGTGCCCCTTTTCTTGTAAATTAGAAATCATATCGATGATTTCGGGGATGGTTTCAGTTACTCTAGGATAGTGGTCGGCCCTACGGACGTTCATCGCATCCATTACTTCGAAGTAGTCTTCGATATTTCTATTCGAAACCACAGAATAATCGACACCTTCAGATTCAGAAATATTGAGTATCTTATCATCGACATCGGTAAAGTTCTGAACATAATCAACCTCGTAGCCACTAGCTTCTAGCCAACGGTGTACAACATCGAAGGCTAGGTAGCAACGAGCGTGCCCTAAATGACTAGGGGAATAAGGAGTGATTCCACATACGTACATGCTAACTCTACCCTCGTTTAGAGGAGAAAATTCTCGCTTCTCACGAGAACGTGTGTCGTAGACCCTGAGAGTCATTCTGATTGTGCTGCGCGGCTTATCCGTCAAGAACCCCGCGCCGCTTCCACAAGCGCGCGATACAATCCGATATGTCCAATACGCTCTGGGTGCCATTGAACTCCAATGCAAAATGTCTTGTCGGTTCGCTCAACACCCTCAATCAAATTATCATGTATGGAATAGGCACTGATTTGCAAACTTCCTGGGTCTGATATTCCTTGGTGGTGAGTTGAATTAGCCATCACTTCGTCGCCCATTATTGCATGTAAATGACTGTCAGCAATAATCGACACTCCATGTTCAGTTACTTCTCCATCCCATCCTCCATGTTCCTCAAATCCAGGAGTCTCGGGTAAGTGTTGGTGTATTGAACCTCCGTGAATTACACACATCAACTGCATCCCTCTACAGATTCCAAGAAGGGGGATATCTCTCTCGATTGCGGATTTGATTAGCGATGCCTCGGAGTTGTCTTGATCTGGATGAGCCAAGTATACGTGTTCGCTCGGTTCCTGACCATACAATGAAGGATGGATGTCTGGGCCTCCTGCCACAACTAAACCGTCGAGGAAATCTAGGTTTGAAGCACAACACCCAGGTGGTAAAAGAATAGGCTGTCCACCTGCTTCTTCGATGATATCAGTGTAGGTTGATGGAAGGATTACTGCTTCGATATTCCAAGGGCCGAAAGTTGAGTCTCGTTTACAGGCGGTAACACCGATTACAGGAGCCCGCCCCTGCTTACTCATACGTAGAGCACTTGCTAGTTGACTAAATCAAATCGATGGTATCGATTTTAGCAAATTAATCGAGGTAGTAACCCCGATTATAGGACATATCAAGTTATCACTCCGCTTCTCTAGCAAGACGAGCAGCGCGGAATGAAAGAATGCCACAAACCATGAACGTCACTCCAACTAAAATTAGGATTACGTGGGATGAAATTGCGAGATTAGACATTTCTGAAAAGTCTGCAAAAACTCTCGCCCCTCCAAGCACCATCAATAGTGCCAAAACCATTGATGCGTGCATTAAGTGATGGCGCATGTCTGGCATCCTTTCGGATAGCAGTCCGAGAATCATTAGGGGAGCGCCCATGAATGAGGGAATCATCGCAGTGATCGAAGATTGGTCCGATATGATGTATGCCGCGATACCCCACAAAACAAGTATTGCTCCTTCGTAAATTGCGATTCTCGGAATCGTCATGCCTGATACTGTGAACTCGTCACCCATGGTTACTCGTGTATACTGCGCTATTTATGCATCACTCAGGAGCATTTGCGGCAGCAGCGGCTTGAATCTCTTCGTCTCTAGCGACTATTTGCTCCCAAAGAATCTCTGCTACGTCTTTGACGTCCATTTCAGCACCGACTGAATCTAATCCGTCTTTGACCATGATTGAACAGAAGGGGCAACCAACTGCAACTGTGTCGCATCCAGTCTCGGCTATTTCCTTGGCTCGAATTTGATTGACGCGCTTATCGGCATCTTCCTCCATCCACATTTGAGCCCCACCCGCTCCACAACAGAATGAATCGGTTCCATGTCTCTCAACTTCCTTATCTACACCGCCAATTATGTCTCGAGGTTCGTCGACGATACCTCCTATTCGACCAAGATAACATGGGTCATGGAAGGTGACTGATTCTTCGGTTGAAACGTCAGGAAGTTTTCCTTCCTCTTGCAATTTGGCAAGAATTTCAGAGTGGTGGAATACCTCTAATTCTGCACCGCCATAATCTGCGTATTCCTTTCCTAAAGTATGGAAACAATGTGGACAAGATGCAACTATTCTCTTTACTCCTAATTCTTGGAAAGTCATCATATTTGTTTCTGCGAGCATTTGGAACAGGTACTCATTCCCTGCTCGTCGGGCTGGATCCCCAGAACACCCTTCTTGCATCCCTAGAATTCCCACATCCAATCCAGCTTCATTTAGCAAACCAATAGTCGCTCTTGCAACTTTCTGATTTCTCTCGTCAAAACTTGCAGCACAACCTACGAAGTAGATGTATTCTGCCGGTTCACCAATCTTGATGTCGAGTCCTTCAGCCCAGTTGCCACGCTCATGCATACCGAATCCGTATGGATTTGAAGCGGATTCTAGGTTACCCATTGCGACATTCAATTCCTCTGGATATTCCATTGTCTCCATCATTGCGTTTCGACGGAGATCTGTGAGTTTAGGTACGTGCTCGATGTAAACAGGGCAAGCATCAACACATGCATGACATGTAGTACAAGCCCAAACTGCATCTGCACTCATTCGGTCTAGAATACTCTCATCCGGAGTTTCACCCTTGAGTAGAATTGGCGCGTGGTCATTAGCATAATCTCGGACATCGTGTACGATTTGCATTGGATTCAATGCCTTACCAGATTCATAGGCTGGACAAACATCTTGACATCTCGCGCAAGTGGTACAAGCCCAGCCATCAATGAGTTGTCTCCATGAGAATTGTTCGTAACTCGCAACTCCAAATGCCTCGATGTCCAACTCTTCCAAAGGAACTGCTTGGCCACTGTTATTCACTGCTAGTGGCTGCATCTTTGCCATTGGCTCAGTATCGTAGAAGAATACATTCGGGAATGCCATAACTAGATGCATGTGCTTTGACATTGGAATTAGCACGAAGAAGGTACATATCGCCAACATATGAGCCCAATAGGCTGCAATTACTTGCCCTTCTGTGACTCCCTGTTCGGCAAACCAATACCCAAGGGGTTCCCAAGTTGCAGAAGGGGATTCACCGGATTCTACTATGAATGAAGTGGTTGTAATGGTCATAATTAGAAATAGAATAAAGTTGCCTTCCAATTGCGATTTACCTTTCAACTTCTCAGGTGTGAAAACTAATCTCCTAGTTAGTGCTGCAACACATCCGATTAGTGCAATTGTATACCCTAGTTCCACGATTCCATTCCAAGGGCCCACCAAGGCGCTCGGCAATAGTTCACCAGAGAACCAATTGGCAGTGGCTAAGTCAAACATATCTGTTGAGAGCATCAAGAAGCCCCAAAACATCAGTACGTGCATAATTCCGACGACTCTGTCTTCGAGGACTCTTTTCTGCCCTAACCAACCGGTGATAACTTCCCAAACTCTCTTCCCCCATGAGTCAAAACGGTCATCACTGGAACCAAGCATTACCAGTCGAATAGCTAATTGGACTTGATAGAGGAAGAAGCCAATGGATAACCCTCCAATTAGTAAGAGAATCATCCACCCATCTAGTGGGCCATAGGTCTGAACAAGTGGGTGCTCCATCATCAATCACCTGCGGGCCTAGGGCCTGTATAGCACTCGCAAGTATGGCCGGACCTTCAATCAACCGCTTTCCTATTACAACACGAGCCATCTCCCCAACCCTCATTTCCTCGACTCCTTAGCGAATGACATGGTCAAGGCCTTCGCACCAGGAAAGTGTATCCTTTTCGGGGAGCATGCAGTAGTCTATGGCCACCCCGCAGTTGCTGTTGCAATCGATTCAGGCGTCGAGGTAGAATTGACCGAATCGGACTCATGGACGATTGAAGGAATGCCCTTTCATAGTGAAAAACACCCTCACATTTCTCATATCCTGAATGACGTTTTCGATTATGGCGGAAGACCTCTGAAAATCGCAATCGAAAGCGGGTTGTTTTCAGCCGCGGGTCTAGGCTCCTCTGCAGCCCTTTCCAATGCGATGGGAGCGGCTGTACTTCGGATGATAGATGCTAATGCGAAATTAGATTCAATCAAATTAGCCAGAATTGGACATGCCGCAGAGGCAAAGGCACAGTTCGGACGAGCAAGCCCAACGGATACAGCAACCAGCGCCCTTGGTGGATGTGTAGTTGTGGCTGGAGAACAAGTCACGGGCACTGACCACGTATTCGATACATCAATGGTTACCCCCGAAGGTGAAAGGAAATGGTCCGTTTGTCAGGTCCAATTGCCTGATGATTTGGATGCTTGGTTAGTGCTTGGATTCACTGGCGTTGGATCACCCACTGGAGAGATGGTCGCTGGAGTCGCAAAATTGCTAGAAGAAGACCCTAGTAAGCACCAAGAAATGGATTCTATTGCAATGATTACTCAGGCAGGATTAACCGCTTTAGGTGCTGGAAATCTAGAGGCGGTTGGTATGGCGATGGATGCATGCCATGAGAAATTGCAAAACATCGGAGTTAGTAGTCCAGAACTCGATGCATTAGTTGACGCGGTTCGCCCTCATTCTATTGGAGCCAAATTAACCGGAGCTGGAGGAGGTGGGTGCATGGTAGCGCTTACTCAACACCCACAGAGAGTTGCAGAAGCCATCGAAGTTGCTGGAGGAACACCATTGATTTCACGACTCGGAGCAGATGGTGTTCGGATTTTGACATAAATCGACCCACTGAGTATACTAAACCGATATTGTAAGTCTTCTGAATCACAACGATTCTTTATAAGGAGTTCATAAGTGCCAACGCCTATGAAGAGCGACGAAGAAC
>CALEIW010000020.1 GCA_937876055.1 uncultured euryarchaeote | reverse complement strand
GAAGGCAATGAAAATCTAGGATTTATTCTATCCGATCATCTACCATTTTCAGAATCGGATAACCAACAAATAGCAGATTTATCTACAATTAGTTTAGGCGAAAAATGGCTCCAAGGACATGCTTGTATTACTATAATTCAACATACTTTGGATAGATGATAAATCAATTTTCTAACCAAAATGGAATCCCGTTTGCTCCGCCATTAGTTGCCTCTTCAAGCAATTCTTGAGAAATTCCGAGTGGATGATTTACTGGCCAGCAGGATAGCGGAGTAATTGCAACAGCCCCGCTGTTTACAGCATTACAATCTGTATTTGGAATGTCTTCATCTTGAATTTGTGCTGCTTTGAACCCATAAGCAACGCCATTCCTTTCAGAATTAGTCAACCCAATTGCATTGTGATACCACCGTGCTCCAAGCGAAACTGTTTGGAATCCATTCGTCCAAGACTTCGGGGCGTTAATATTCAACATTAGATTACCCTGCTTAAATTCAGAAAGGACTTGTTCATTGATATCTTCTCCAGTTATTGGTTTAGCCGAACCGTTTGGTCGGAGCATATTCTCTGCTACTGACGGTAACACTGCTACAGCGGCCTCAATAACCTGTGCTGTCGCATTTGCAGTCTCCTCGAAATTAGAGTGTTCATATGTGCACAAACTGGTAGCAATTGAAGGAAGACCGTAGAGACCGGATTCTCGTGCTGCAGAAACTGTACCTGAATGCATGACATCAACTGAAAGATTTGGACCTTGATTAATTCCCGAAACACACAATGCTGGCTTCATTTCTGGAACCCAATGGTCTAAACCTCCATCGATCGCTACGATAACACAATCGCATGGCGATCCATCCAACGAAAACATACGCAAAGGTGGACCGTCGGGTTTAGAGATGCTATCAGCAATATCTTCCCTTTCCTCGAATTTTAAATTAGAACCCAATGAAAGTCTCATGCTTGTAGCCGATTGTTCAGTAGCGGGGGCTATGACTACTATTGGAAAGTCTCTTTCGTGTAAAGCCCGAATTAAGGCGTGTAGACCAACGGCCTCTATGCCATCATCGTTGGTCAACAGAAGGCAAGGCTTGGACACAAGCCGCCCACAGGCAAGCACTACATCAATCGGAGGGTTGTGCGGCTTCCTGTGATTCAGAGCCGAATGTGACTAATGCTAATCCAGATATCATCAATGAGCCTCCGATTATAGTCCATAGTTGAGGAATAGAATCCACACCTACAACCCACCCTATAATTGAACCAATTACGGGCTCCATAATCAAAATCATAGAAATTGTCAACGGAGGAATCCAGCGCAATACTGCATTTATTCCCGTATGGCCTAGTAGACCCGGACCTAAAGCAAGATATCCAACATAGAGTATCCATGTGACACTTAGCCAACCGAATGCACCAGACATTTCATCTAGATTGAATGTCAAATCTTCCACTATGATTGCCCATAATGTTAGGACTATGGCAGAAATCAATGTGACTGGAAATGCGTATAGAAACAGTGGCATCCATCCCCTGACCATTCGACCAATAGCGAGGTAACCAACGATGGTCACTGCGCCCATGAAAGCAAGAAAATCCCCATAAAGACTCACTCCGCTCTCACTAGCGCCACCACCAACTACAACAGCAGCCCCAACGAAACCAACTAACGCCCCAATTGATTGCAACTTTGTTGCTGGTTTACGGAGCAACCATAGTCCAATGATAATGACCAAGGGATGAGCAGTGACGAATAGAAGTGAGTGAGTGAGTGTTGTTCTATCGAGGGACATTAACCAAGTGCCGAAATGTAAGGCTAAACAAAACCCAGAGAATACTAACAAATGCATAGATTCTTTCCAACGCAATTTCAGAGAACCCTCTGCTTCCTGATATTGCAACAAAAAACCAGGAAATAGCACTAATGAAGTAGCTTGTAACCGCCATGCTGCCTTGCTCAGTCCTGAAACGTCCTCTATCATCTCAAAGACTGCACCAGCACTTGAGACTGCGAATAATGCTACACCCATGATTAACCAAGCGTGCAGAGGAATTGCAGCAGAGTCGCTCATATCAGTGATCTCGAGTGATTTTGTAGCGGCCCATGGCCTCTACCCACTGAATCTCGCCACCGGGTTCCAAATTGAGTCCTTCTTCTGTGGGCAAAATTAGGTTGGAGTATGTCTTATTGTCCATTGCATGAACCTCATTACCCTGAACGTGAGTAATGATGGCTGATCCTTTCTCTAACAATGGAACTTGGATGTTATCAGTGACAGTTCCGACGTGGGATCTCTTCTGCTTGGTGAATAAATCTTCCAGCTCAAGTCGTGCTTTGGCACTACCGTGTTTACCGGGCTTTGATTTGGAAATACTCAGAATTTTGAACGCGCTTTCGTCTATAGCAACGTATCTTCCTACCTTTAGAGTTCTAATTTCTACACGGGTTGTTCCGGGCATTTGGTCACCTACGAATTGAAGCCGGTTGCTTCGTCTTATGATGATTGTGTGTAATCCATCACTAACATGGCTTACGCACAAGGAAAGTAAAGGTCCCGAGCCGAGGACCGGAATCCCCGGCCCGGGTTTTGCGTTAACTGAACTAGGTTCAGTCGTTCTTTCTGCGGCCTGACAGACCGACACCAATTGCTGCTCCTAGGAGAGCTAGGCTGGAGATGACCGCTGTGAATCCAGGTAGGTTATCCTGGAATCTGTCGAATCCAGACTTGGTCTCATTGCCATCAGATTGTGTTGGATCGAAGTCAGTGTCTAATGCGTCACAGGTTCCATCGCTGTCAGCGTCACTAGGCATGCTCGATGCAAGCTTTGTATCTGTACCACAAGCATCTTCGTCAGCGTCTGAGAATCCGTCATCGTCATCGTCAGTGTCTGCATTGTCTCCAGTGCCATCACCATCAGTGTCGACCCACTCGCTGATGTCGTATGGGAACGCATCGGTTACGTCAGGCTCACTGTCAGCGTCGTCGTCAGTGTCAGCGTTGTCTCCAACACCATCACCATCGTAGTCAGCAGATTCTTGTGGGTTCAATGGGAACGCGTCGTCGCTATCTGCTACTCCGTCGTCGTCATCATCCTCGTCAGTGTTGTCACCGATTCCATCGCCGTCACTGTCAACCCATTCGGTTGAGTCCATTGGGAAGTCATCGATTCCATCGTTGACTCCGTCGCCGTCGTCGTCAGCGTCTGAGTTGTCACCTTGACCATCGCCATCTGAGTCTACAGTTTCGAATGGATCTAGTGGGAACGCATCAGAGGTATCCTCGACTCCGTCGCCGTCGTCATCGTCGTCAGTGTTGTCACCAACACCATCGCCGTCGCTGTCTAGGGACTCGCTTCCATCTAGTGGGAATTGATCGACAAGGTCGACAATTCCATCACCGTCGTCGTCGGTATCTGCGTTATTACCAGTACCGTCTCCATCGGTGTCGTCCCATTCAGAGTTATCCAGTGGGAACGCATCGTCGGCATTCAGAGTTCCATCGTTGTCGATATCATCGTCAGTGTTGTCACCAGTTCCGTCACCATCGGTGTCGGTATCTTCAGTGCTGTCGAATGGGAACGCGTCTTCTAGGTCAGAGATTCCGTCACCGTCATCATCTGTGTCAGTATTGTCCCCGGTACCATCTCCATCAGTGTCTGTATCCTCTGTGTTGTCGAATGGGAATGCATCACTTGCATCATCGGTTCCATCGTTGTCATCATCAGCGTCGACATCGTCACAAATCAGGTCGCCGTCAAAGTCACTTGGCATGCTAGCACTGTCTAGTGGGTCGCTTCCACAAGCGGACTCATCAGCATCTAACCATGAATCGTTGTCGTCGTCATCGTCGACGTTGTACATAGCAGGGTCACAATCTGGATCTGCTGCTACGGCGTCAACTAGACCATCGCCATCCGAATCAGTTGAGATACACTTGTCCAGTGAAGCAATGTCGTTTTCGTCGATTACTCCATCATTGTCATCGTCAGTATCTTCATTGACACCTGTGAAGATGTCAGGGAATGCCAGGTCATCGACCCAAGCAGTACTGCTACCTGCGCTACCGGAAGTACCGAAGTCGAAGGTGAACTCAATTGTGTGAGTTCCAGGACCTACGGCCCAAGTCATGAATCCACTGTTCTCACCAGACCATTCACCGTTGTAGGCGCCACCGTATTGGGAGGCATCTATCTGCACTCCATCGATGAACACCTTCAGACCCTCGTGGAACTGAGTGCTGTAGGTTCTCTCAACAGATGATACCTTCCAGTTCCAAGTGATGTCTCCACCAGTTGTAACGAAGGTCGCCTTTGCAGTAACTTCTCCGTAGAATCCGGATGCAAGTTGTCCAGACATTAACGAATAGGTGCCTGTTATCGGATCAGTC
>CALEIW010000019.1 GCA_937876055.1 uncultured euryarchaeote | reverse complement strand
GGACCGGAGATGCAGAATCTTTTGCCGCAGTATGCTCGGCAGTTCCGATCCCAGTTCTAATCGCAGGCGGACCACGTGGAACATCATTCACAGAATTACTTGGAATTGTTGAGCAGTCAATTTCAGCGGGTGGCGCTGGAGTCTGCATGGGAAGGCAGGTGTTTGGAGCAGATGATCCAGCCTCTCATGTCCGCGCTCTGAAATCAGTGATTCATGAAGGAATTAGCGCTGCTGAAGCTGCAGAACATTTGAGGTGATTGTTTGCAATTGTGGCTTGAGGGTGCGGAGTCCTCGGATTTTGCCAATAGAGCAGATCGGGTTTTGAAAACTTCAGACCATGATGTAGCGGTGGTGCAATTAGATGATTTTCACGGCCAAGACGAGGCTATCTCACTTGTTGGTATGATTGATTGGATTTTGATTCGATGTTCGGATTGGACTATGATTCCTCTTGAGAACATCGTAGCCGCAGCCGCAGGGAGTGGTACTAGAATCGCGGCTGCAATTTCACAAATCGTAGACCTTAGTGGAGCAGCCTTTGCATTGCAACATGGTGTTGATGCATTGCTACTTCCTGCTGATGAAAAATTGTGGGATGCTGCAGAGGAGATTTCTGGAGAGAGGGCTTCTGTCCAACTGGAAGAAAGAAAGGCAGTTCCATCATTGGTTATGGCAAATGTCACCAATGTCGAATCAGGGGGTGTAGGTGAACGAATCTGTGTTGATTTGACAGAGAGACTTTCCGAAGGAGAAGGCATGCTAATCGGTTCTTCTGCAAATGCATTAGTTTTGATTCATGGAGAAACCATTCCCTCTGAATTTGTCCCTTCAAGACCATTTCGCATTAATGCAGGGGCGGTACACGCTTACTGCTTAATGGCCGATGGCTCAACAAAATACCTCAGTGAATTAACTGCAGGTGACCAAGTTGCAATCGCAAATCCCTCTAATGAAATTCGTAGCGCTACTATCGGTCGCTTGAAAATTGAAAGGAGACCATTTCTTTTGGTTCATTTTGAATGGAATAATCAATCGGCACAAGTGCTTGTACAACAGGCCGAAACTGTACGCTTCATCAATGAAGAAGGAAACATCAGCGTTACCTCAATACAGAACGGAGATAAAATCGCTGTGCGATTTTCCTCGGGTATGCGCCACATTGGTCGAGAACTCGCAGGGGAGATGAATGAGAGATGAAGGTCTACGGTTCAGGCCGGGCTCATGCTGGAATCAGTCTGCTGCATGCTTTGGGTTGTGGCAATGGTTGCTCGACCCCAATCGAACTTTGGACCTATGTTGGTTTAGTGGAAGGTCCTTCGATTCCCGAGGGAGATGAACACAATTTGCTCCAATCGCTGCTTGAAGCTTGGAAAGAACGAGATTTACCGCTTCCTTCAGGTGAACTTGGATGGCTTGTCAAGTCAGACATACCATCAGGGAAGGGGCTGAAATCCAGTTCAGCATTATTGATTGCTGCAGTAAATGCATTATCTACAGGTAATTCAGTAATTCTCAGTGATAATGTCATATTCAATCTAATTTCAACGATTCAAACAAAGGCAGGTTGTAGTATCTCAGGAGGTAGAGATGATATCGCATGCTCTTACTTTCCTGCTACTTGGATAGTAGATGCAAATGCGGCAGGAACCGGAATAATTGAACAAATTGAATTTCCAGAAAAGGAAGTGATAATCGTCCTTAGAAAAATGCAGAAGGGCTCTGTAGACGCACAATCATTTGAGAATCTCCGACCAAGGTTTGAACAAATTGTTTTGAAATTAAGAAATGACTCTCCGATCGATGCCTTCAGGATGAACGGGCAAGCGGTTGCTGAGGCAATGGGAGATGAAGAAGCATTGAGAATATGCGAAGATATCGAACTTCGATTTGGTTGCCCTGCTGCGATTTCGGGTTCTGGTCCAGCAATCGCCATTCTCTGTGAGACTGAGCAGACAGAACCCGTTAAGCAACATCTCAAATCTGAAGACTTAGAATTTGTCCACACACGAACTCATCATGGTGTTGAACTTCATTGGGAGAGAGAAGAATGGGAATGAGACTAGGAGACTCTGTCCGCGTGACTCTCTTTGGAGAAAGTCATGGAAAATGTGTAGGTGCTCTGGTAGAGGGGATTCCAGCTGGAACAGAGATTGATTTACAGGTATTGAACGAAGATATCGCGAGAAGAAAGCCTGGACGAAAAGGTCTCAGTATGCGTTCCGAATCTGACGAATGCGAGATTCTTTCGGGAGTCCATGAAGGGAAGGCAACAGGTTGGCCAATTCTTCTGCTTACTTGGAATTCGAATGCTAAATCGAAGGATTACAGTTTTCTTCCTGATCAACCCCGTCCAGGGCATGCTGACCTTCCGGAAATGGTCCGTACAGATGGTGCAGCCGACTTGCGAGGAGGAGGCTCTCAATCGGCTAGATTGACCTACGGATTGGTGACTGCAGCCAGC
The DNA here is from genome assembly GCA_937876055.1 of uncultured euryarchaeote. GTDB lineage: Archaea > Thermoplasmatota > Poseidoniia > Poseidoniales > Thalassarchaeaceae > MGIIb-O1. The sequence goes on along the minus strand of CALEIW010000019.1, from coordinate 11,361 downwards.
CAATTGCGAGGATTGTTGAATCAGGCTGGCTGGAAAGTTGACGCCCATTTACACAGTATTGGTGAATTGCAGTCTAAACCATTGTTCCTACTCGATAGAAATACAGAACTGGATGAGGATTCAACAATGGCACGATTGAATTGTAGAGACCAAGAGGCTGCTGAATTATTCTCTAACTATATCGAAGAAGTTAGGATGGATCAAGACTCGGTCGGTTCTAGTGTAGAGTGTATTATTGAAGGATTACCAATAGGCGTTGGAGAACCTTGGTTTGATGGCCTAGAACCGGCTTTAGCACGAGGTATGATGGCTATTCCCGGCGCCCGTGCTGTTGAATTTTCTAGAGGTGTTCAAGCATCAAAGATGAGAGGTTCTGAACATAATGATGCGTGGCATTTCGATGGTATCACGCCTGAGTTGGAAGGTTCAGAATCGGCTCAAGCCGATGGTGCCCTAGGCGGTAGGTCAACCGGTGCTCCAATTCGAGTTGTTGTGCACTTCAAACCACCTAGTAGCATAGCCCGTGAACAATCTACCCTGCACCTGCCTAGTGGAGAACAACGTCCGCTACAAGTAGGTGGAAGACATGACCCTGTATTGGGTCCTAGAGCCGTACCTGTTGTTGAGGCTATTGCTAGATTAGTTGTAGCAGATTTGGGTATAATTGGTGGATTCCTTAACCCAGAGTAGATCAGGGTACTCACTTGTTCGCTCGTCCTTCTTGCATTTTCTGTAGGCGGAGAGGCAAGTTTACTGCAAATGCGGCAGCAATTACTGTGAACACCATTGCTGTTCCGAGCGCTACACCATAAACGGAAGTTAATTCCACAGATTCCCTCAATCTATCGGCTTGAACACCATCGAAGATGCCGACCATTGCGGGAATGATTAGATTGATGAGAAGGGTTAGCAAGGCCACTAATCCTGCCACAATTGGAGTTATTCCAATCGCTCGGTAATATTGTCGGATTATTTTCCCTTCACCCATTACGTATACTTCACCAGTTCTAATTGAAGTATCCAACATTGAGAATCGAATGATTCCGTTGGTTAGTTCGAAGTACATCACTAGGAAAACAGCGTAGGCAATTAGCAATATTTTCTGTAGAATCTCTTGTTCTGGTAGTAGGTTGAATCCGAACTCTACCTTACTTCCTGCGAACCTTAGGGTTACCAGTAGCATTGCTACGTACGAGACCAATAATGCTCTCTGATCACGCTGGAAGATTCCATAAGCACCTCCAATAGCACCAATAATCATAATCGAGATATGAATAATTCCTCCGATTATTGGAATGCCAATTAAATTTGCAATAGCAAACCAAGCGGTTCCGGATACTGGAGTGAATAGTAGAGTAAGGGCGGTTAGTAGTACTAGACATCCTGCCGAACTTAACTGTAAATTGGTCACAGTTCGGTTAGCTGGAAGGAACTTCATCGAAGATACAATAGGTCCTCCAAAGAAAGACTCAATCCAAGATGGTACATGCACTTCTGGAATAGCATCTTGGGGGATATCGGTACTAGATTTTAGTCGACCCGCTGCCTTTTTTCTGCTTGGAGCGGATGATCTAACTGTCTTTCCATCGTATAGATGGGACGTATCAGAAGCACCCTCTACTTTGACGTCGTCTGCGATAATTTCACCCCCTAGAATCCTCTTGCTCCGGCTAACGCGGTTACTAGCATCATGTCTGGTTCCCAATCCATAACATTGGCACCTAACCCTCTTAGTTCACTAATCAGAATATCCCTTTCTGTCTTGAGAACTTCATACCCAGTACGATCCAGTCTTCTGGCATCGAACTCGAACTCAAGGCTTGATGGAGAGAGTATGGTTACGTCGAAATTTCTAGCCCTGAAGTCTCTAACTGCATCAATTATCGTTGGGTCATCTTCTAATGGACTTAGGATAATAATTGGACTTCCTCGGTTAATGTGAGGTAGAATACGGTTTGTGACTACTTTCAGTGGTGTGTTGCCCTTTGCCATAGCTCCGGCCAATTTAGTTAGAATCACGTACAATTGTTTCTTACCTGTGTCCCGGTCAATCGATACAATTTCGTCGCCATAAGTCACCAAACCAACCGAATCTCTTCGAGACAGGAAATACTGTGCTAGGCTTGCAGCAGCCCTTGTACTATAGACCAAGGAATTCCGACTCACTGGGCCAGTTTCAGATACAGATCGACTATCGATGATCAATATAATGTCGCTAACTGCGTCTCGTTCAAACTCGTTTACCATCATCTTTCCAGATCTAGCCCAAGCCTTCCAGTTTACCTTCTTCATAGGATCTCCTGGAATATACTCGCGCAAGTTGTAGAAATTCGTACCCTCGCCAGGGTTACGAATGTTGACGGCGCCGGTGAAGATTTTTGGAACCCTGCTCTTGATCAATGCGTCCTTGATATCCTCCATCTTAGGGAATACAAGGAAGTCATCATAGAGCTGAATTTCCCTTTCATTGTGGAATAATCCGAACGCATCCTGAACCCTGACGCAAACAGGTCCAATAGTATAGAACCCTCTTAGAGGGGCTTCAATCGTATAGGATATTTCAGTTTCTTTCCTTCCACCTAATTCCATCAGAACATAATTTGCTCCTTTCTTTATTCGCATGACTTCAGGGACTCTGTCTCGGACCTCTAGAACCTTGGAGAGAGTAGATCGGTTCTGAATCCTAAGGACAACATCGATTTCACCGTCCTCGAAAACTCTTGCAGAGGATAGTTTTCGCATTGCGATAATCGATTGGAGAGCAACTCCTGAATCTGCTTCTGCATCCTCCAAGCGACGTCCACTTGAAGCAACGTCGGCATGGGTTGTTCGGAATGCAGCATAGGTAAGGAAGGATAGTAGCACAACAGCGACTGTAACAAGTTGTTGATTTCTCAACACCAGTCCAAGCAGATACATGGCTACCGCAAGGGCGGCAAACATGGCTGATTTTCTGCTCCATGCCATCGGCTATTACCTCCATTTACTAAATTCGGTTAAGGCCCTCAAACTGTAGGTACTGGCACCTGACGTAGGATATCTGAGATTACTTCGTCAGTCTCGAGACCCTTAATCTGGTGTTCCGGCTTGAGGATTAATCGGTGAGCCACCGCTAGGGTTGCAACCGATTTCACATCGTCTGGTGTGACAAAGTCACGACCACGCATTGCAGCAGCGGAACGACTTGTCTTCAGAAGAGCCTGTGAACCACGTGGCGAAGAACCAACGAGAACTCTTGGGTCTTCACGGGTTCGAGATACAATCTCAACCATGTACATTCGAACTGCAGGGTCGACGAAGACATCCTCGATTGCAGTTTGCATGGCAACCACACGAGCAGGATCGGTAATTGTCTCTACTTCTACATCATCCTTCTTTCGAGCAATACGTCGTGCAAGGATTTCGTCCTCATCTGCACGGTCTGGGTATCCAACACTCATCTTGAACATAAATCGGTCAAGTTGGGCCTCTGGTAGAGGGTAGGTTCCTTCCTGTTCCACAGGGTTTTGTGTTGCCATTGTTAGGAACGGAGCTGGAAGTTTGTGAGTTACAGTTCCGATGGTAACCTGCTTTTCTTGCATCGCTTCCAGAAGTGCCGCTTGCGTCTTTGGAGGCGCACGGTTAATCTCGTCAGACAATAGTAGGTTGCAGAAAATCGGTCCCGGCTTAAACGAGAACTCTCCTTTCTTTGCATCGTAGATGTTCGTTCCAGTGATGTCGGCTGGTAGAAGGTCAGGCGTAAATTGTACACGCTTGAAATCACAGCCGAGTGCGTCGGCGAACGTATTCGTCATCAGGGTCTTTGCAAGTCCTGGATAATCCTCGAACAGGAGGTTACCATTGGACAGGATGTTAACCAACACATTGTCGATAACATGGCTCTTTCCGATGATTACTTTCTGCACTTCGGTGCTAATCGCTTGTCCGATTGCACCGACGGCTTCGAGTTTATCACTCATCTTCTTTGAGCCGCCCTTAGGCTTCTTTTTTGTCGCAGCTTTTTTTTCAGTCATTTTTCTCTCTCCATTTTCTGTTTGTTTCAGTTTTTACCCCAGCGTCTTATCGCCACCATTAGTTGACGTAATTCTTGGGGAGTATATTTTCTGCTTTGGCTATATGCCAGTTCAACGAGTCTTGGATCTCCAATCATCGTTTGAACCTCAGCTGGCGGTTTAATCGCCATCTGATCTCTAGTTAGGTCGTGATGAACTCTAACTTTAGTGAATAGTGCTTTTTGCACTCGTTCTCGATAGGAACTAGGGTCCAATTTATGCGGTCGTTCTTTGAATCTAGTAAGGTCAAAAATATGACGCCAGTTTTCTTTTTCAGGAACTACCATCATCGCAACTAGCAATAGCAATCCAACATTTAGAACAACCAACCACTTGAGGAATGTATTCGAAGTCAGGAGTACAACAGTACCCATTGTTTCTACAAATGGGGCGGATATGATTCCAGTAACGTGTCGACTTTCATCAAAGACAACTTGGAATTCGCTTTTGTCATCCCGAATAGATTTAGCCAATTTCGGGTTATCATGCTCCATCATATCATCAATAAGCAGGGAGAAGTATTGTTCGTTACCTTGCCAATATGTCTCTCTTACTGTGTTTAACCAGCAGTTATTGGCTTGCTGTTCGCAGGAAGAACTCATGTCGTTTTCAACCGCAACATCAAGGCTCCACAATCTGTTTGAGAAAGCCTCTTCATCGGATACAAAGACGATACTACCTGTAACTTGTAGTTCCCTAGTATTTCCACCTACCAATCCGCCGGAACCCGCGCTAACCTTGTCAAAGGTGGTAATTCCTGGGTAATCGATACGGATTATCAAGGATAAATCTCCAGGTGCTGGGTTTCTTTGGTCATCTGCAAGTCCGTTACCTTGTACATCGATAAACGCAGATGGGGATGCGGTTGAAAGAATCTTAACTTGTCTTTGATTTTCTGATGCCTGACTCGGGTCATCTTCTGGAAGAGGTTCGAATTTCATTCCAGTAGGGGAACGGAACATAACAGGAAGTCTACAATTTTCTCTATTCTCCTCTAAGACATCGGTATCAACACAACCTTGCCTTAGGTAAGATGGTGGCATATCGTTGACATCTTCTGAAACCGCAGCAAGGCCCCATACGTTTAGCCAAGAGCCATCGGTTGGTTGACCATCTTCATATTCCATCCAAAACTGGTTTTCGTCGTTAAGTGGAGAATCAAAGAAAGTAACGCCAAATTTCTCAGCCAATCGATTTGCATTTGTTCCATCAGCAGCGACGATAACCTTGCCTCCATTTTTGGTTACAAAGTCGTAAATTGCTTCTGCTTCAGTTTCAGCGATTGGCTTCTCTGGACCAATAATCATCAATGCTGTTCGATGAGGATCTCTCCAATCATTTACAAGCATTGGAGTAGACATTGTATTCGCGATAAAATAGCCTTCATCGGTAGCCATTGTATCTCGCATATCAGTGACTTGGGCGAGTGAACTAATCTCTCCTCCTTCGCCTTCAGTGTAGGCGGAATAGTAGGTTGACTTTCCTGCAACGAAAATCATTGGTAGAATTAACAGAAGTACCATTGTGGTAGCGACGGAGCCAACCACCATTCTAGTGAAATTAGCCTCTTCTGATTTATCTTCAGCCACAATTATTCCCTTCCATTCAAAGATTTAGCATAGGCTAAGCACACCCACGCTTCTTGGCGAACCTCATTCCACAGATATATGTTGTTGATTACAGGGCACCATTACTATGGTAATTTTGCATGGTCTGATGTGCATATTGCACTATTCCAGTGAGTTGATTTTGATGATGAAATCCGAAAAAAGAAAACTGAATTATTGTATTCTTCTAGCATTAACAAATAGTGCGCCAATTAGCGAACAAAGAATGACACTTATCCCGGGAGCAGGGAGATTTGATGTGACCACTTCCACAGGGTCTTCTTCATCACCTGGATCATCAGGATCTTGGCTATTTGTTGGTGGCTGTTCAACGGTTATTCGTGTAAAGTCTGTTGAAAGCTGACTCCCATCTGCACCATCTGAAGCAACAGTAACTTCTACTCGACAATTCCGTTGAGGATGACTTTCTGAGGCAGTTACTTTGAGGTCTGCAGTAGTCTTGCCTCCCTTCTCAATGTTCCTTGTAAGTAAGGCATCAAGTCCGGAGTCAGTAGTCATCAGAGGGCAGTCGTCAGTGACTTCCAATTCGCGAACTTTGTCTCTAGAGTTCCCTTCGTTTGTAACAGTAACTTTGAGGATTGAATCTGTTCCTGAATTCATGGGTCCAACAGGATCAGCAATTTCCACATTCAGCAAGAAAATTTCAGGAATTTCTAAGTCGCCAATTTTTTCTTGATTTTCAGGAATTATAACAGGCATTCCATTCCTCTCTTGTAAATTAGCAGTAATTGTGAAGGATTCTATTTTACCAGCATCGATTTCGTATACATCGATACCTCGAACCATGATTGTGAATGAATCGTTATTTCCAGGCTCTATCGTCGCATCTTCGGGAGCACCCATAATTTCTGCATCAAAAGGAAATTCATACTCAAAAGCAACCTTTACAGAGAGCAGACCTTGATTATCGACAAACATTGTAATCGAAGCCATGCCTGCCTCGGAAACTACGAATGGGTTACTATCGTCTTCATCTGGATATTCAATACCTAGTTCCCAATTTCCCAGGGACGGTTCAGGTTGAGCCATTGAGTTTGGAATTGTTGCAATAATTATTGCAGTGATTAGAAAAATCGGTATAATTCCTCTGCTCAAGAACCTCCCTCCATTAACCCCGCGCAGGCCCTTCGTGTTAACACCTTCACCATCTTTCTTCTGTAAGAAGGTGAGAACCATGTATTTTGAACTGGCTTCACAGCTTTTCTAATCGATTCTGCTAACTCGTTAATTGATTCAGCGCCGGACCATCCATCCAGACACTCGTCAACCTGTTTTGTATGAAGCATTGGAATCGACTCCAACCCTGTAGTAGCCACTCTAAGTTGACTTGGTTTTGCCGATCCGTTTTTCTTCCATACGGCTGCAACTCCTGCTTCAGGGAAATCCCATGATTCTCGTTGTCGTAATTTCTGGTAATCTCCTTGCCATTCCGCAACATCTTCGGGAAGTGTAAGGTGAGTCACTAATTCCCCTGTTTGAAGTACATTCCTAGTCATCCCATCAAGTTGGAAGAATTCGCTAAGTGCCATAGAGCGGGTACCATTTGGTCCAGCGAGGTGTATCGTAGCTCCAAGACACATTAGTACTGGGGCGAGATCAGCCTGGTAGGTGGCCACACAGAGTGTGTTTTGATTTGGAATCACTCTGCAATCTGCTTCTGTTCCGCAATCACATTTGTGGCACCAATCTATGGATTCTCTCCATTGTTCTGTTTGATTGAACCAATAACACCTAGTATCAAGGCAAATATTACCACCTACTGTCCCAGAACGCCTGACCATTATACTAGCTACAGTATCTGCAGCTTTGGCAAGAACTGGATGGGTAGCACTTGATTGGACTAGGTCTTGAAGTCGTACCATAGCTCCAATGTGCGTCTCATTGAGTTCCGTTAATTCACTTATCTTCGCAAGAGAAATTACATTTGCTTTGACGTTGAGGTGCCATTTGTAATTTGGAAGTAAGTCAGTTCCTCCAGCAACCCAATCAAATTCTTGCTTTTTGGAAGTCATATCGCCAGCAATCAAAATTGCCTCCTCGAGGCTAGTTGGTGTATGTAATTGGAACGGAGGCATACGCATCAGGAATCACCTCGATGTCTTCTTTCTGTATGCTTCCAAGCACTACCTGCTAAGCGAGGGTCAGCCAGATATTCCTCAGACGGAATAACATTTACCGCCCATTTTTCATCGACTTCGTCTGGGGGTGTTGTGGGGTCTAATCCAAACAATGCTCCGTTGTGGTATGGTTCTCTATTTTCGTTATGCCGTCGATCTAGATCGCGCTTTGCATGCTCTGTTGCTCTATTCAATAGCACAGATTGGAGTTCAGAATGTTCTAGTCGCGGGCTCGGTAATTCTAACGGGTCATCTACTCCTTCAGCCTTACATTTTCTTTCGATGAGTCTTAGTAATCTGTCAGGAGTAATTGGTAATTCAGCGGTCCTAACTCCAATTGCATCGTAAACCGCATTACAAACTGCGGGTAGGATAGGAAGAAGTGGGCCTTCTCCCGCTTCCTTGGCACCGAATGGCCCTTCCGGGTCATTAGATTCGACAATTATTGGAAAGACATCAGGCATTTCATGTACACTTGGAATCTTGTAATCCAATAAGTCAGGATTCATCAAATGTCCACTTCTGCCATACTTCATTTCTTCACTCAAAACTTGTCCCATCCCCATATGGCAAGAGCCGATTATCTGTCCCTTGACTGCCAGCGGATTCAGTGCCTTACCGCAATCGTGAGCAGCCCAAACTTTGTCGACTTTTGTTTGACCGGTTTCAACATCTACAGAAACTTCTGCAACATAGGCAGAGAAGGAATATGCAGGTGCTAATCCAGCGGCTGCACCTTTGTGAGTACGACCCATAGGAGGAGTTCTGTATGCGCCTGATGCCACTAGGGCTCCTCGGTCCTCTTGCGCTTTGTGAAGGGCTTCGAGGTAAGATACACCTACCGCAGGGTCATTTTTTGCAAATATACGGCGGTCGCCTATGACTAATTTCCCCCGCTCCGCCCCGGTGATTTCAGCCGTAGCATCGAGTAATTCATCGCGAATTTGCATTGCTGCTGAAATCGCTGCATTTGCATTCATGAAAGTCACTCTCGAAGAATATGAACCCAAATCGACTGGTGAGGTGTCTGATTCCTTAGACCGGATTCGAATCAAATCCAGAGGGAGTCCCAAAACTTCTGCTACCGATTGAGCGACTACTGTGTCAGATCCCTGACCGATATCAGCCGCACCTGTGTGGACTGTTACACCTCCATCCATGTCGATTTTTAGATGGACTGTTGCATGTGGGAATTTATTCGGGTCCCAATGAATGGGTAATCCTGAACCCGAAATAAAGAATCCACAGCCTATTCCAATTCCCTTTCCTAGTGGCATTTTCCTAAATTTTTCATCCCATCCACTTTCTTGCTTCACTCTCTCTAAACATTCTCGCATTCCTATACTTGTTACCCTGAATCCAGTTATTGTAGCGGAATGCGGGGGTAGTAAATTGGCTAGTCTGAGGTCAATAGGGTCAACAGATAATTGCTCTGCTAAATCATCTAATCCTGTCTCTACCGCACAACGAGAATTTACAGCCCCATGGCCTCGCATGGCTCCGCTTGCCGGCTTATTGGTCCACACTCTAGCACCAGTGTAATGGAAGGCTCCAATTTCATAGGGGGCTGTATGTAGAACTCCGTTGTAGTAGGTGGTTACGTGTCCGAATGAGGCAAAACCACCGCCGTCAATCAGTGCATCGGTTTCAATTCCACAAATACGACCTTGTTCGTCTGCATGGAGGTTCATTTCGATTCTGGATGGATGGCGACCACGATTGATCCAGTATACCTCCTCACGGTCGAAAGTAATTCTAACGGGTCGGCCGGACTTCCTTGCCAAAATCGCAGAGCACATCTCATGAGGAAATGGGTCAGATTTACCTCCAAATCCACCTCCTACAAAGGTTCTGTAAACGTTGATTTGATGCATCGGAATTTCTAGCACATCAGCTAGGGCTCGATGAACATAGTGAGGCACTTGTTGAGGAGTGTAGAGTGTCAATCTGCCCGAGGGGTCCCAATTTGCCACCACTGCATGAGGTTCTGTTGCAGCATGATTGACTCCAGCGAATAACCAGTTTTCCTTGTGACTTGCAATCGCATTTTGTTCAATTCCATCAACATCTCCAAATTCTTGGAAAACCCGCTTCTGGACGTTAGCATCACCGATGTGATATTTCCCTCGGTCGTGAATAGGGTGTTCACTATCTTGTAAACCATCACGCATGTCGTGAATAGAATCTAGAATTTCGTATTCGACTTCGATTAAACGTTCAGCTTCCCGTGCTGTTGCCTCATCTTCTGCTGCAACACATGCAACCAAATCGCCTACATGACGGACTTTTTCGACAGCCATTGCGTGTTCATCTTTGGTTACGGGTAAAACGCCGAACTTATTTTCTGCATCCGCACCAGTTGCAATCGCCACCACTCCTGGAAGTTCAAGAGCCTTGGAAAAATCGATTGATAAAACACGAGCATAATGATGTGGAGAGCGAATAATTCTTCCAATTAGTTCTCCAGGCAATCTGATGTCATCTCCATACTGAGCCTGGCCAGTTACCTTCCATTTCCCATCTACTAAGGCAGTTGGTTTGCCAATTATTTGTCCACTGACTAATTTGTCATGTCGATGGGAGCCCCATGGTTGGGCTAAGTCCCCTCCTTGAGATTCGGGTATCATTTCTTTGTCAGTTGGGCGGGAGAACTGATTTTTCCCACCGGAGCCCGGTTTGGCAAAAGGCAACTTCCCCGGTTGTTGCCTATAACCAACCATTTCATCCTCATTACCGTCTTTTGACATTGAATCACTCTCCAGAAAATCCGGGGTGCGGGTCGCTCTTTGGCGAGGTTGAATCTTCGATAGATTCTCCTGAGGTAAGGATTTCAGATGCGGCCCGAACTGAATCGACAATCTGTTGATAACCGGTGCATCTGCATAAATTCCCCTCAATCGCAGATTTAATTTGTTCATCTGTCGGACTAGGATTTTCTTCAAGTAATGCTGAAGCAACTACAAGGAATCCAGGAGTACAAAAGCCACATTGAGACCCACCGCATTCAGCAAACATCTCTTGAATTGGGTGTAGGTGATGTCCATCAGCAAGGCCTTCAACCGTTGTAATCTCACAGCCTTCGGCTTCTGCGGCAAGAGTAAGACAGGATAGTCTTGGCTCTCCATTAATCAATACCGAACAACAACCACATGTCCCCATGTCACATCCTCTTTTGGTGCCGAGGCTACCTGCTTGATCCCTCAATACATCCAGTAAAATCGCGTTATTCACTATGTTCAATTGTTTCTTCACACCATTAACCGATGCTACCCAAGAGACATCTCCAGCCGATGGTAACATCGGTAGCCGGTGTTGCACCATGAATAGTCTCCACTGCGGATTATTCTATTACGCTTCGGTCTGAGTCCTACGGACTCAACTCAAGTCTGAACCGGCCTTATGCATCACTGCTCTTTCAGCATCTTGTAGGTGTCCGCCGAAAGTTGAGCGAGAGATTCCCATCTCATCTGCTAGTTCCTTTATTGTTAGAGATCCTCCTTCTTCGTAATATCCTCTTTCAACGGCAAATGATAGCACTTCTTGTTGCCTTGTAGTCAGAACTTT
>CALEIW010000018.1 GCA_937876055.1 uncultured euryarchaeote | reverse complement strand
TAACCTCTTCGGGTTCAGGGAGTTTCTCCACCACCCAAAGCTTGTCAAGACGAACCTCACAAAGGTCAGCGCCTACAGCAGTAGCGCGGGCGGCATCTGCGAGTATCTCATCAACCGAGCAACCAGATAGAGTCACACAGATTGTGGGTCTTCGCATCGGCTCGGCCACCGGAGGAGTCTGTTTAACCATATTTGTGAGCCAATACCCCTCCTAAGGAGGGGTGAAAGAGTAAATTCACTTCCACTTTCTATGTTTTCCGGACACTCTCTAGGGAGGGTTGATTAACCCCCCGTGTGACCACGTTTATTGGAATTCCTGAGGGTTCCCCTACGGGAACCCTCAGACGATTGGAGTTGAAAAAATGGCTGATGATTACGGAGCAGATAGTATTCAGGTCCTTGAAGGGCTAGAAGCGGTACGAAAAAGGCCTGGGATGTACCTAGGTGACCCTCATGATGGGTCTGCTTTACACCACTGTATTTGGGAAGTAGTCGACAATGCGGTAGACGAACATCTAGCCGGCCATAACCCCACCATAGAAGTCGACCTCAACCCTGATGGTTCAATCAGCGTCACAGATCATGGCCGAGGAATACCGGTGGATATGCACCAAGAGGAAGGAGTTAGTGCGGCTGAGGTGATTATGACTAAACTTCACGCAGGAGGTAAGTTCGATAATGAGGCCTACAAAGTCGCAGGAGGGCTTCACGGTGTAGGAGTAAGCGCTGTTAACGCTGTATCTGAGTGGTTACATCTAGAAATACACAGAGAAGGAAAGGTTTGGGAGCAGCGATATAACCAAGGAGTTCCGAAATCCAAACTAGAGTCAACTGGAAAAACCGACGTTACTGGAACCAAGGTTTCTTTCAAACCTGATTTGACTATTTTTAGCGATATTGTCGAATTTGATTTTGAACAAATAAATACAAGATTACAGAGGACCGCTTTTCTAAATGGCGGTTTGCAGATTATTTTCAGAGATCTTCGCGGAGAAGATCCGGTAGAAATCGACCACACCTACGATGGAGGGCTCAGAGAATATGTCGCTCAAATGAATTCAAAGAAGAATACAATTCACGATGAAGTGATTCACATCTTTGGAGAAAAAGACGGAGATAAAGGAGAAGTTCATGTCGAAATAGCCTTGCAGTGGACCGATTCCTACTCAGAAAGTATCGACTGCTTCACCAATATCATTCACAATGCAGATGGGGGCACTCACATGTCTGGTCTTCGCAGTTCTTTGACTAGAACAGTAAACTCCTACGCTCAGTCTAGAAATTTGCTCAAAAATCTAAGCAGCCTCTCCGGAGATGATGTTCGTGAAGGCCTTGGGGCTGTTGTCTCGATTAAGCACCCCGACCCGTCATTCAATGCTCAAACCAAGGCTAAGTTGGTGACTAGTGAAGTCGCTGGAATTGTTGAGCAGATAGTAAACGACAAATTAGGTGAGCACTTTGAGGAGAACCCCTCGATTGCTCGAGCCATTGTGGACAAAGCAGTATTGGCCAGCAAGGCGAGAGAGGCTGCTCGCAAGGCGAGGGATTTAACCCGCAGAAAAGGAGTGTTGGAAGGCGGCGGCCTTCCAGGTCAATTAGCTGATTGTCAATCACGCGACCCAAATGAATGCGAGATATATATCGTCGAGGGAGAATCTGCAGGCGGATCTGCAAAGACCGCTAGAGATAGGCGCACTCAAGCGGTATTGCCCCTTAGAGGAAAGATTCTGAATGTCGAAAGACAACGTGGTAATGATGCCAAGGTTTTCACCAATGAGCAAATTCAGCGAATGATTAGAGCTTTTGGCGCTGGAGTAGGAAATGATGAAGGCGATGAAGGTGCTTTCGACCCTGAGAAACTAAGGTATGGTAAAATCATCATCATGTGTGACGCAGATATCGACGGCGCACACATTCGAACATTGATTATGACTTTTCTTTGGAGATATATGCGGCGAGCCATTACCAATGGTAATGTCTACATCGCTATGCCCCCCTTATTCTCAGTAGGAAGAGGAAACAATGTCGAATGGGTACATAGCGAAGAAGAGTTGGATGCTACGGTAAAGCGTTTCAAGAAAGAAGCGCCCTCGGCTAAAATTTCAGTTCAAAGATACAAGGGTCTGGGTGAAATGAACCCTGAGCAATTGTGGGAGACCACAATGGACCCAGAAGTTCGACGTATGATGCGAGTAACTATCAAAGAAAAGAATGGGCAGCCAGACATAGAAAGCGGCGACGAATTATTCACTATTCTGATGGGAGAAGATGTCCCCGATCGTCGTGCATTCATTGAACAAAATGCATCGGAGGTAACGTCATTAGACGTTTGAGGTGATAAAATGAGTGAAGAATTAGACCGAAGATTTGTCTCCGATGAGATGAAAGAGAGTTACATAAATTATGCAATGAGTGTAATTATTGGCAGAGCGCTTCCAGACGTTAGGGACGGCTTGAAGCCTGTTCACAGACGTATTCTGTGGGGTATGCACCAAGCAGGCCACACTCACGACAAGAGTTACAGCAAGTCTGCAAGGTCTGTTGGAGAAGTGATGGGTAAGTATCACCCACATGGAGACCAGGCCCTATACGATACCATGGTCAGAATGGCGCAAGACTTCTCCTTGAGATACCCACTAGTCGATGGCCAAGGTAATTTCGGCTCGATAGATGGCGATCCACCTGCAGCTATGAGATACACCGAAAGTAGGCTAGATCGACTTTCTTCACACATGCTAGACGACATCAATAAGGACACTATTGACATGGTTGCAAACTTCGATGATAGTGAAAGTGAACCAACTGTATTGCCTTCAAGACTTCCTAATCTTCTGCTAAACGGAAGCGATGGTATCGCGGTTGGAATGGCAACAAAAATACCACCTCATAACCTAAACGAAGTAGCCGCAGCAGTACGATTCCATACCGAGAAGGTGATTGAAGAGGACCGAAAACGATCTTTGGACAAACCACCAAAGATTGACGCAATGGAATACATGGAATATCTCAAAGGACCCGACTTCCCAACAGGGGCGACAATTCATGGGATAGATGGTATTCTAGATATGTATAGAACTGGGCAAGGGAGATTCCACATACGATCAGAAGCAGAGGTAAGAGATGATTCCTCAGGTAAGAAAATAGTCATCACTTCTATTCCATATCAAGTTAGAAAAGCAAGCATGTTGAAGGGTATTGCTGAGTTAGTTACGAAAGAGACAATCAAAGGTATTCGTGACATTCGTGATGAGTCCAGCAAAGAAGGAATCCGAGTAGTAATTGAAGTCAAGAATAATGCAGACCCGCACGCAATCCTCAACCAATTATACAAATCGAGTAGATTACAAGAATCGTATTCCGCTAACATGATGGGGATTCTGAATGGAGCGCCTGTGCAACTAGATTTGTCCACAATTCTGCACACCTATGTTCGCCATAGGGAGACTGTTATTGAGAGGCGGACTCAATTTGAATTGAACAAAGCAGAGGCAAGAGCGCACATTCTTGAAGGTCTCATGGCGGCTCAAAAGAGAATGACTGAAATTATCGAAGTCGGAAGAAATTCAGACTCTAGAGATCAATTCGAATCGTACCTTAGAGGAGAAGAAAAATATCCAAAGATAAAGCGTTTCGACTTCTCTGAAAAGCAAGCGAAAGCGATAGCTGAACGGCGACTTTACCAACTTACCAAACTAAATGTAAAAGAGGTCGAAGATGAGCTTGCAAAACTGCAAGAGGCGATCAAAGAATACCAATCAATTCTCGATAGTCGCAAGCGAAGATTGGAAATTCTAATTTCTGAACTCGAGGAAGTAGTGGAAAAGCACGGAGATGAAAGGCGTAGCCACATTGACCCGAGTCCACTTTCAATGGACAGAGAGGACCTAGTAGCAGAACGCGCTTTAGTCATCTCTCTAACTCAAGACAATTACATTCGCCACCTACCGGTAGAGGCCTTCCGTCTACAAAACCGAGGTGGAAAAGGCCTCAAAGGAGTTGCAACTAAGGACGAAGATGCGCCTGCGGCTATTGTTACCTGCTTCTCCAAAGACAGGTTACTGATTTTCACCGACCAAGGGCGGGTTTACGGCTTACGAGCTTGGGAAACTCCTCTCGCTAGTAGGTATGGAAGAGGAACTCATATTCGCAATTTATTGCAAGGAATTAGAGATGATGAAAAGGTCATCTCGATACTTCCAATGGATAGAGAGTTGATTGAAAATCCTGAAGGCCACTACCTAATTTTCGCGACAAGCCAAGGCCGAATTAAGAGAAGTAGGCTTTCTGATTATGTTAGAATAAATCGAAATGGAAAATATGCTTTGAAGTTTGCAAGCGAAGCCGATTCGTTGGTACAGGTAAGACCTGCAACTGATGCAGACCATGTTGTTTTGGTATCTTCAGGAGGCTATGCTTGCCGGTTCCTTCCTGCGGAAGTCAAAACTAGGACCGACCCTTCAAGTGGAGAGGTTCAGACAACTCATACAGTTAGAGTTCAAGGTAGAGTTAGCCAGGGTGTAAGTGGAATGAAATTACAATCCGGAGATAGTGTAATCGGAATGATTGTCACTGATGATTTCGACACGAGTGTACTTACAATTTCCAAATACGGTATGGCCAAGCGAAGCCGCTTAGGTTCAGGAAGTATGATTCAAGTCACTGGTGAAGATGGAACACAACTTGTCGATGATGAAGGTGAGCCTGTGATGGAAAGGGATGGCTACAGAAAGACCAATCGTGGTACTAAAGGTGTTCGAACAATGGCACTATCTGATGAAGATGCGATTGTTGGTCTGAGACAAATCCCTGATTTATCTGATCAATTATTCATGTTGACTGGAAGTGGAATGATGATTCGCATGCCTGCGACGCAAACCAAAGAAACATTGGGTAAGATGACAAAAGGTACGAGAATAATGGAATTGAGAGGTGCTGACAAAAAGTCTCACATCGATGAAATTATCTTCGTAGCGCGTCTTCCTGCTGAACTCATCGAGGGGGATGAAGATGATTCCGACGGTGCGAACGAGGAAGAATGATTCCAACCGCTCGCCTTAAGCCACAATCTTAGGTCGCCGGAGCACTGCGGCAGTCGCATAGCCTGGCCATTGCGCTGGATTGCTAATCCAGTGGTGTTTCACCTCGGGAGTTCGAATCTCCCCTGCCGCGCCACTGAAAATAAGCAGAGGATTCATGCTACGATAGGTTCCCTCGATGGTTGTGAGCGTAGCCAGTTGGTTGACTGCCGGCCTTGCCGGCTTGGCGATTATAGGGCTCCTCTCTCTACTCGCAATATGGATTAGAGTCCAGAGATTACGGCCTTCTAATGATCGTTCTTGGGTCAATGATAATTCACGTAATGCGACTATAGAATTCGACGGAGATATCGCAAAAATCAAGAATATTCGCGATTTTGATTGGCGCTCTACCAAGGATTTTGACGAGAGATGGATCGACGATGAATTCGACCTAAGTAAGGTAGATTCTATCTGGTTAACACTGGAATATTTTGACCCTAGACACAGACAAATGGCACACACAATTCTCTCATTTCAATTTGAAGATGGGCGGCGACTAGCCTGTTCGATTGAAGTCAGAAGAGAACAAGGCGAGAAATACCATCCCGTGAAAGGACTTTTTCGGGAATACGAATTAATCTATGTCTGGGCTACAGAAAGGGATGTTATTGGAGTTCGTACCCGCTGTAGAAAACACTCGGTAACTCATCTATTCAAGGCAGTAGTATTGGGCCCTGGAAACGAACGAAGAATGCTTGAATCCTATCTAAAGAGAACTAACGATTTAGCGCGAAATCCTGAATGGTATAACACAATCACCAATACCTGTACAACAAATATCGTCAGACACGTAAACGAGGTCTATCCAAAACGAGTACCAAGAGCCATTTCCATACTGATGCCGGGACTTAGCCCGAAGATGTTAGAGCGTGCAAATTTGATTGAGATGAAAGGAACGCTTGAGGAAACATTGGCTGCTTGTGAAATCGATGAGAAAGCAAAGGCTTGGAATGGTGAGGATGATTTTGGAGATGTCATTCGAGCCTAGATCTATTTGATGCAAATTCTCTATTGCACATCGTTGGGTTGAATTGTCTGGCCTCGATGAGAGGTTGTGCTGAGTATACCTGAGATGCATCTGTCTGGCTCTCATGAGTGGAGTTTGCCTCCGTCGAAAAGCCACATCATTCGGTGGTTAACGATGATTTCTCAAAGTAATACTACCTGTTTAATCAAGTTAAAAAAATCACCTGGAGCTGATGTGAATTCGATGGCAGAATGCCTTCAGGAAATGGGAGTTAATGTCGAACGGAACAAAGATGGGTGGTTTGTTACACCTCCAAAACAGGGCCTTAGCGCCCCGAATATAGGACTTGATTGTGGCAACTCAGGGACCTCAGCGAGAGTCCTAAGTGCCCTTGTGGCAACAATGGGTGAAAAGGTCAAATTGGATGGCGATGAATCATTGCAAGCGAGAAGTAGTAGTCTTGGAAAAATCCTAAGAGATTTGCAAGTGAATGTGGATAGTGATTCATTACCGGTTATTGTAAATGGAAAAATGAAAGGTGGAGCTACTGTAGATGTTAGCAAATCGAGCCAGCCACTCAGCGCTTTAATTCTGGCTTCTCCAAGCCTTGAGGAGGCGATTGAGATACACGTTGAAGGAGAAGCGGTGAGTAGGGGTTATCTCGGTATGACTTTTGACATTGCTAGAAGTTGTGGCTGCCCAATAGAAATGAGTTCTCAATTGATTCTTGAGCCCTGGAATGTAAATCCACCCAATGAAATCGATATCCCACCTGAATTGAGTCTCTTCCCAATGGCAATTCTACTAGAACTACTCCATGAGGGATTGCACTTACAAACTGAATTGGCAACATACGACCCACTGCTGTTGATGGCATTTGATGCGATTGATAGGGCTAATGGGAGTGAAGTCGATTTGAGGGATGCCAGCGATTTAGTCACCCCAGCCGCTGTTTGGATGGCCTTGGGAGAGGGAGGAAGTATAACCGGAATTCCACACGCACGCGGGAAGGAATCAGATAGGATTCGGCGAACTGTGGAATTATTGCAGACATTCGGAATGAATTCAGAAGAGACTGAAGAGGGCCTTGTTATACCTGGTGGACAGACTCCTAATACACCAAATGAGCCAGTTCAAACCCACATGGACCATCGATTGGCGATGGTTGCAATGATTCTTGCGAGCAAGGTTGGAGGAGACATCATTAATGCAGAGATTTGTGAGGTTTCACATCCAGGATTTATACAGCAATTATTTGCCTTATCTCAACCATGACGACCGAAGTGACGATCTAAGTGCTTCATCGTTAATCGAAGCACTGTAGGCCTGCCATGAACACAAGCCCATGGATTCGGAACGGTTCTCATATCCTGTAATAATCTCCTCATTTGAGCAAGGTTCAACTTTTCATTTGCCTTGACGGAACCCCGACAAGACCGCATAAATGCAATATGGTCACGGAGATTTGTGACAGCATCAAATTCCTCAGTTCCATCTGGAGTACTTACTAATTCGATTAGTAAATCTTGG
>CALEIW010000017.1 GCA_937876055.1 uncultured euryarchaeote | reverse complement strand
GGGCCGAGGAAGGAGGCTCGATTATTCCCGTCGAAGGTCGAAGGGAACTAGTTGGCGGCCCTTGGGATTCTGCAATCATTTCAGAGGGTGAGGCTGACCTAGCGATTGACCTTGATGCGGCGGCTGGAGGAGGTGAATCAGCCGAACTTTCTGCCAAGCAGCAAGTCTCGATTTCTTACGGCGAAGGCGCAACCGTAGACGACTTCGCAGTCATCATGGTCGCAGCCCAGCATCTTGAGGCTTGGAAGCGACTATTTGCGCCTGAAAATAGTGACGATATTCCTAGCCTCGATGAGGTTCTAACCCGATTGTAATCATAACGGGATATTTCCGTGTTTTTTCGGCGGAACCCACTCACGCTTACTTCTTAGCGGTCTGAGTGCTTGAATCAATTTGAGTCGAGTTTGTTCCGGCTCAACAACATCATCAAGCCAGCCGTTACGAGCAGCAACATAGGGGTCACCGAACTTTCTGCGATATTCTTCAACAAGTTCGGAGTGTATCGAATCTCGATCTTCCGCTTCGGCTAATTCGGCCCTGTGGATTATGTTCACTGCACCCTCTGCACCCATGACAGCGAGTTCACCTATTGGCCATGCAATATTGTAGTCTGAGCGAAGGTGTTTGCAAGACATTGCGAGGTAAGCGCCACCGTAGGCCTTGCGGGTTACAACGGTTAGTTTGGGCACGGTTGCTTCAGCGTAGGCATAGAGTAACTTAGCCCCATGTCGAATGATTCCACCCCACTCCTGAACGGTTCCGGGAAGAAAACCTGGGACATCGACAAATGTCACAACGGGGATGTTGAAAATGTCACAGGTACGAATGAATCGGGCTGCCTTTACTGAAGCATCGATATCTAGGCAGCCCGCCAAAACTTTCGGCTGATTGGCAACAATTCCTACCGACTGGCCGTCTAATCTAGCAAAGCCGATTACGATGTTTTCAGCATAGGTTGAGAATAGTTCTAGGAAGCGCCCTTCATCGACTACTTCGGTTACAACTTTGCGAATATCATAGGGTATATTCGAGTCAGCAGGGACAATCTCTGTCAGATTCTTACAAGCTCTGTCAGCAGGATCACCGCTGTTTAGAGTAACAGCCTCGGCAAGAGTATGGTCAGGCAGGAAGGAAAGAATTTCAATCGCGGTTAGAATAGCATCTTCCTCATCTTCTGCAACCATGCAAGCCACACCAGAGCGTGAGGCGTGAGCATCAGCGCCCCCTAGGCTATTCTGGTCTAATTCTCCGCTGGCGATTTCAGGGATGAAGTAAGGAGACCGCATGAACATCTGACCATGGTCGTCGGAGAGGATTACAAAATCAGAAAGCCCAGCGGCTAGTGCACTTACACCGGCGACTGTTCCAAGAATTATAGAG
>CALEIW010000016.1 GCA_937876055.1 uncultured euryarchaeote | reverse complement strand
CATTCTTGCATCATTGCAATCTCTGTGCCATCATCGAGCGTACAAACGGTCTGTGTGACATCATATTCACCAGATTTGATACTCTTGATTGTACCACTCTTTCCTGGTGGCACCATTACTCGATGTTCGATAGTCTCAGTCTCTTGTACGGTACCGATTACTTGACCCGCGCTGACCTCATCTCCTTTCGAAGCGGTAGCATTGAACTCCCACTTCTTCTTGAGATCTAGACCATCAGCATCCACACCACGTGTGATGAAGACACCCATAGTCTCCTCAAGGTCCTCTAGCGGACGCTGGATACCGTCGTAAATCTGTGTTAACAGACCCGGACCTAGCTGAACAGACAAAGTCTGCCCCGTTCTGACTACAGGTTCACCCGGTTTGATACCCGATGTTTCCTCGTAGACCTGGATAACCGATTGGTCTCCGTGCAATTCAATGACTTCACCCATCAGTCCTTCATCACCTACACGTACTACCTCATACATTCTGGGGGTAATACCTACAGCGGTAACTACTGGTCCTGAAATGCGATAAATCACTCCATTTTCCTCACTCATTTTTTCACTTCCTTTTCTTTTTCTGGAATCACTTCCATAGGTCAACTCCTAGAGCTGACTTGATGGACTCGCGAAGGGTGTTGTCCTCCTCAGTCCCTATACCCAGTACTGTGGGTGTAATGCTCTCCGAGAGTTGCATTCGCAACTTCTCAGGCATTTGGGTGAGGTCAGAACTGTCAATCACGACAATACCGACCTCTGGTGTATCCATCAAACTTCGAAGTACAGTTGCTGTCTCCTCTAGGTCTGCTGGATTGTGCAGGCGAGTTACGCCGGCGAGTTGGAATCCGAGGGTGAATTCTGGTGTCCCAACTACTGCGATTTCCATATTTTCACCTCAGATGTATAAGTGCGCTTCAATGACCTCATCTGAGAGGCCTGCCGCCTTACCGCGCACGAGTAGGCGTAGATTCTGAACTTCCAGAACCTTTGCTTGAATGTAGTAAATCACAGGGAAGGCAGATACAGGATTGAGGTATGAAAATCTCCTAAGCATTTTCAATCTCTTTAGCCTGAGTAAATTGACCAGTGGGTCAAATGTACCACGTTGGGCGGATTCCTGCATGGCTTCTTCGAAGCCGGAATCATCGAAGGCATTTGAACGACGGAGGGCTTCCAACAATGCCTCCTGTGTATCTGCCTGTGAAGCAGCTCTGATTACAGCATCCGCGATTTTTCCACCGGGGATGTTGATTCTCTCACGAGTTTCAGAAGACAGGTTTTGTCTCTGTGCTCTAAACTGGTTCACGATGTTCCTGTGATCTATTTCGGTCTGCAGATATCGGATTAGTTGAGGGCTTCCCTCTTTGCCTCGGGATGCTGCGAGTGAATCAGTAAAGTACTGTCTATCCAAAGCATCCTCCATCTCGGTGAGAGATGTATCTGCATCTAATTTTGCAAGGCATCTCCCCCATGGAGAGCCTCGCATTGCGTCTATGGCTTCTTGAACGGTTTCCGTTGTACGAACGATATGCAACCAATGGGCATTGCTTGGATTTTCTTCAGGCAATATCTGATCGGCAATCATCTCATCTGATGCGCCCTTTGATACTGACCTGAGAACTGTCTTGACCTTCTCGTATTGGAATCTCTCGACATAAATTGCGACAAGATCTCTTAGGTTTCCTTGGCAGAAACCGAGTACAGAATTTAGGTCATTATCCAAGTTATGGGTTAAAGCGGCTTCAATAGCATCTGACCCAGACATCCTGGCTGAATAGAGATCCATTTCTTGCCTGTATCCGAATTCTCCGATACTGGCTCCAATCGAATCTGTACCCTGTTGCAGGAGTTGTCGGATTCTTGTGCCATCAATTAGCGACGCTTTGCGAGTCTTTGCTCTCGCTCCAGCATTGGAAATATTGGAACTTCCAGTCGCTAATCTTGCCATCTAATCACCTATTCAATTTCCAAACATTAGTTCGTTTACTGCTCCGAGGTTTGCTTCCCAAACCTCTTGTAATCGTCCATCGAATCTGTAGTCCAATAATATTGAACCATCTGTAGATTCGAGAATGAAGCCACCTAAGCCGTCAACATCATCGCCAAGATCGAATCCCTTTCCAGTAAGGGCCTTTCTGTCGGTATTTACCGGGTGTAGAATCATATCTCCACCTACAGATTTAGCCTCATTTAGAAGGGATTTCAATATGTCATTACGACCAGCTAAATCGGCTGAACCGACTTTTTCTTGCACTTCTTGCCATGTCGCTTCTAGGACTTCACGGCGTGCAATTAGCTCTCGCTTCTGATTTGCTTGGCGCGCTGATGCTACAACTTCTACGGAAAGTTGGTCGCTTTCTCGCTTTGCTCGAGCAACAACCTCGTCGCGAGCAGCCGCATTGGTTGCGGCTGATTCTGATGCGATCTCTTTGGCTTGCTCTCGCGCGGCCTCTGTGATTGCTTCGCCTTTGGCTTTAGCCGCGGCTGCAATCTGTTCTGCTAGCGCTTCAAGAGTCATATTATCAACTCGTTAATTTCATTCAAAATTCAATTTCTTTGCTTTCGCAATCAGGCTAAGCCTGGCATAACGAACATTGCAAGGAAACCGAACAGAACAATTGTCTCAGGTAGAGCAGTGAACAAAATTGCGTGACCAAGTCGTGACCTGTCCTCTGCAATCATTCCTACAGCTGCAGCACCGATTGGACCCTGGCTCATACCAGTACCAATAGCTGCCAGACCTAGTGCTACACCAGCTCCAAGAGCGGCGTAACCTGCTGTGGTGTTCTCATTGTCTCCTGCATCCTGTGCCTGTACGCCGGTTGCAAAAGCAGCGACGACAAACAAGACGAACAATAGACTCATTCCTTTTATTGCGGTTTTCTTCATTTTTCTTCCTCCATTTTTTCCCAAGCAGACAGTCGGTTGATTACTCACCCTCCACATATTGCGAGGTTCCGCCGAATGGCGAAAACGGTTGTCCGCTGGAATCGTAATATTGCTTCATCCACTCTACCATGTGCAGACGTGCTGCGTGGATGTTTGGACTGAATACTCCTAGCAACCAAGCGAATGCTTGGACTAGGAGCCAACCAATGATTAGCAAAACTGCCATCAATGGCTCGTCCATTGAGATTTTATCAAAGAACATGTGATTGCCGGTTTCAGCAATCTTAACTCCGACTATTCCTACTGCGAAAAGTCGAACATAGGAGATGACTGTAGGCATTAGTCCGATTGCTTCTACTGGACCCATTAGGAATGCGACGAACAAATCTAAGCCATGGTATCTGTATAGAGTCCAGATTAGACAAATTGTTGAGAATGCGATAAGGCCAACTCCTGGCATCAATAATTCATCGTAGCTACCGAGGAATCCGTGCGCAAACATGAATCCGCCAGCCAACAAAATCATCCAAACTCCTTTTTCGAAGAATGCTGCGACTAATCCAACTCCACCGTGCCCATTTCCGACTAGTAGAATATCACGGAATCCCATGATTAATCCTAGAAGGACATGGAAGCAACCCATGTAGAGACTGATGATGATTAGATCGGTCATGTGGCTTCCAACCCTGTGGAATGGGAAAGCAAGTGATAGGCTGAAACCATAGGATGCTTCCCAACCGTATCCATGTTCGATATCGAATGGGAAGTAAAGTGCGCTGAGGAAGGCGACTGGAGATAGATTGTCGCTGTACATGTAATGACCTGCTGAGTCTTTCATGTAACTTCCATCAGCATAAGTTAATTTTTCATAGAGGAATATTTCAAAACCTGCTATTTCAGCGTATAGATAGCCGAAAATCAAGGTGGAAACACCGATTAGTTGTAAGAATCTGCCAGCTAATTTTAGAGTGTCATTTGTACCTGCTCTACTGTATAGGAATGTCCCCAGACCGGCGGTTGCAAGGCCGTAAGCCATGTCTCCTAGCATTACGCCGAAGAAAATTGGGTAAGTGAAGAACATGAATACTGTAGGGTCAAGTCTTCCATATCCTGGTCTTCCTACCATATCTGTAACCAATTCCATTGGCTTAGTTGTTGATCTCGGTTGGTAGGCAATTGGTGGCATCTCTGGTTCATGGTGTTCGTCATCGTGGTCGTGATGAGCGCCACCTGCTTGGATTACAAATGGCTCAACATCTACTACAGTGCAGACATTGCCAAGAGCGACCTTGATGTCGGCTGACCTATCCATTTCAACCCAGCCGTCAATTACGAAGGCATGGGCAGATACGGCTACTTTCACTGGGGAAGTAATCAATTCGTGGTCTCTTTCGAGAACTTCTAGGCCACAAATGAGGTCCTCTCCGTTATCATCAACCCATTTTGATACTGAATTGGAAAGTCCTTCACTCTCAGTTTGAAGCGCTAATCTCTCTCCCATTAGATCATTCATCCTGGAACTCGGATCACCTGAGCCTTCGGGTAACTGAATGGCTTCAAATCCCGCTTCAGATAGTGCTGACGATACAGAGTCTGCGTCTTCGTTCTTAACGAAAACTGCAACTACATCGGTTTTCCCAGATGTTCCACTGACAAACATTCCATCTCCAGCAGCAGCTTGTGCCGCTTTGACGTCGTCTACCGTTCCGACGAATGATGTGATTGATTCGTAGCCGGATAGTAGTTCGATATCGATTCCTAAAGGAGATAGCAACGACAATACCGATTCTTCTTCAGATTGTGAGGAAATGCTGTTTTCAATTTCGTCCATTCGACTAAGATCGCCGAGTAGTGAGTCAACTTTGTCCTCTAGTCCATCATCGATTGATTTTCTTACCGTAGCCAGTGAAGCCGCTTTACTAGGACCTGCTGGCTCTACTTGAGCAACTGCTGCCCTAGTTTTATTCAGCAACTTTGCAATCTCCTCAGCCTTGTCATTTGGTGTACCCAAAGACAAGTCATCCTCTGAGCCGTCATATTCGACGAAATGTAGAGCCTTTAGTCGGGCGAGGAGGCTAAGTGTATCGTCAAGCTTGTCCAAAGTCCCAGCAGCGGTCAGACGACCCATCTGCCTAGTCTGAACCTGTGACATTTCTAGCGGCCTCCTTAGATTGAGTTTCACGCTCGGAATGCATCCAGAATTGTGTTGACCGCCTTATCACGGTTCTTCTTTCCGCTGTTGTGAATTGAATCGATGGTTGCATCTCCATCGGCTGATACTGTTCCGGCTTCCTTTTCTGCCGCTGCACGAGCATCGGCGACGATTTTCTGTGCTTCTGCTTCAGAATCAGTGCGTCCTGTCTGAAGCGACTCAGCGGCTTCCAACCTAGCCTTTTGAACAATACTTGTAGCCTCTGATTCGGCCTTTGATATGGCCGCAGCAGCGGCCTCTTCTGCTTCCCTTATGGTGCGGAGTACATCTGCGTTACCCATTTCATTCACCTTTGGTGAGGCGGGCGACCGGAAATGGGTATATCATGCTAACCTTCGATACTTGAGAAATGTATCAGCCGATACTTTGGGGCACCTGTTCCCAAACTAACCAAATATAGGCTCACTTCCCGCGGCAATTGTGGACCACGAAACCATCGGCTCAGAGGACTGGGACGAGTTGATTCTAAACCTAGAAGCAACCATCCCTGTTTACGACCGAATAAACCGCTTTGCAACCATCGGTCAAGTCGACAAATGGAGGCGAATGGTGAGGCAAAGATTGCCTAGTGAAGATGCCAAAATTCTCGAGGTTGGATGTGGACCGGGAAGCTTTGCTGAGGATGTTTCTGGAGTTGATTTGGTATGCCTAGACCCTAGTGCTTTGATGCTCGAAGCGGCAAAACCAAGAGTCAATTCAAAACGGCAAGAAAGAGGCGACTCAGAAGTTGAATTTGTACAAGGGAAAGCCGAGGAATTGCCTTTCGATGACAATTCCTTCGATGGTGCATGTTCTCTCTTCTCGTTCAGAGATTGGTACGACAAAAGGGCTGGGCTAGGAGAGGTACTTCGAGTGTTGAAGCCTGGAGCAAAGATGGTTATTGTCGATCCCGCTAAAATGAATCGAATCCATGGGGTCCTTGGCTGGCTTTGGATGAGGGTTTGGGTAGGCGCTTACGCACGGATTATTTGTGGAGTAAAGGACCACCCTTGGAAATGGTTGACCAAGACTTACGTGACATTCGGAACTACTCGTGATTACGTCCGAATGATGGAAGATGTAGGATTCGAAAATGTCACTGCTAAGGTCGTATTTCCTGGAATGGCGACCATTTGGGAAGGAACAAAACCTGAACCATAATTAGTCTACGGCGAGTTGCTGAACAAAATTTTGGCAGTTGAATTAAACAGTATATCATCAGGAATTTTGAAACCTGCAGCAGCAAATGATTGGATTATTTTTCCTTCTTTGATCTTGTATTCTTCCGATGAACGAAACCGCTCCAAAACCATCTCGTCCGACCATCTTGTGTAGACAATGATGCGTTCTTCGTCTTCGGCAAATGTTGAACCAATGCAGCCATTTTGAATTGCAATTGAAAGAAATTCCTCCATGGATTCACTCATTTGTGAGGTGATTTCCTTGTCATTCTTGTTGGTAATCCAGATTCGAATAACCGACGGTTTTTCCATACAAAGACCATGAAGCGGAAGTCTATACTCTTTCTTACGGATATATCAGTAGAGATGACTCATGCCTCAGGAATCTGAGCTAATTATCGCGCTTGCCTCGATTTCCACTAGTAGCCTCTCATCTACTAGGGCGCTAATCTCTACGCCAGTAGAGACTGGTAATATTTCACCGAAGAATTTTCCGTGCACCTTTGCAACCTCCATCATGTCCTCTTTGTCGGTAACATAAATCCGAGTGCGAACAACATCCGACATGGCACCACCTGCCTGTTCTATAGCATGCTGGATTTTCTCAAGGACATACTGGGTTTGAGCACCTGCATCCCCTTCTCCAAAGAAATTTCCCTCCGCATCCACAGCAGTAGTTCCGGCTACCTCTATGAATTGGCCGACTCTGACTGCACGGCAGTATCCAGCAATAGGTTCCCAAGGCGCACCTGAAGAAATGTTGATTCTCTCGCTCATTGATTAACTCCAACCCCTGACAACGTAAGGGATTATCTATCTACAATGGATGCATTATGTCCTAATGATGGAAGATGTAGGATTCGAAAATGTCACTGCTAAGGTCGTATTTCCTGGAATGGCGACCATTTGGGAAGGAACAAAAACCGAATCATAGGGTAGCGATGTATATGCCCCACTGCGAGCCCATGGGTATGGGCAACATGAATCAAAGGGTTCATCCGAATACCCATTGAAAGGGACTACAGGAAATTCATAACCATCTCTGCAACCTTTTCGTCTCTCAGAATCCTTCTGTGCTTTAGTCCTTCTGTCAGGTGCAGTGTGGAATTTTTCATGTCCTCATTCAAAGCGAGAGCAATTTCCTTCACCGCCTCCTTGTCATCCTCGCAATGAACAATCAACGTCTCCGTCTCAATTTGGGCAGAAAACTGATCCAATCCAAGGTCCCCGGGACTGACACCGTGTATCGACTCAGCGAGTTCAAACAATCGGTGTGTGTAGTATTCCGCATCCAACCCGAAAAGGCCAACGAAGCCCTTGAACGTCGGTTTGACTTCATACATTCCCGTAGATATCAGAACCAATTTCTCACAACCAGCTCCGTGCCTCAAGGAATTGAGTGCTGCGACACCTCCAAACGAATGGCAAACAACCCCATGATAAGGTCCCCTGGATTTCATAATCTCGGAGACCAAATCCACAATTTCTGGAAGGTTTGTATTGCTTCTACTTGACCTTCCATGACCCGGAAGATCAACAGCCGTAATATCGTAGCCGTTATCCGAAAGCAACTCTATGATTCGGTAGAATTGGCTAGACCTTCCATTCCAACCATGCACAAAGAGTACTTTGGGACCATCGTTTGGAATTCGATAAACCATGATTTTCTTGCTTACGGATTTCGCTTGTATCTTTTCCTGTTCGGTCTTGTTGTAAAACTCAGCTTCCCTGGGGGGGACCTTGAATTTGATTGGACTGCAGAAGATTTTCCAGAGAAAACGTGTTGTTAGTCCCTTGGAAATTAAATTCAATGTTTTCGCAAAGAGAGTCAGAAACAAGGGTAACTTGTAATGCGTGGCAAGAGGGGCCTTCTCCTGATCCACAAGAGGAGATTGTCAGATTGGTCTATAGTCATACTCGATGGACAGCAAACGACTGATAGAGTCGACACGATTGTGAATGTAAACAAGGGGACCTCTTGTGTATGCGGGCGATCACAACGGTACCCTTTGATACGGTAATTCAGACATTATCATATACGGGGGACTTCACAAAATTAACATGAAGTCAATCGGTGAGATCGAAGAGGACCTTGCGGACAAGACCGAACCAATGCTTGGATTCAGACCCTCTTCAAAGATTAAGAGAGGGCCGATTGGGATAGTTATCAGCATAATTTGCGTTGTAATTGTATTGCTAGAATTAAATCGATCTGGCGTAATCTAGCGTTATGAGTTATTCGCAGACTCGTATCGAGCCTCTATGCAAAGAGCCGATTCGGACGTGGAGTGAGTACAGATGACATCATCGAGAAGCTCAGCAAGAAGATGACCGAGAAGGACAGTGTTATTGTCATCAAATCTGATTTGGGAAAGCCTCCAGTTGCCATCATTGAAACTCCGAATGAAACATATCCAGAAACTAACATCGCAAATATAGTTTTGAAAAACATCTTGGTTACTTCCATTTCACGTTTTGTTGTTTAACTTAGTAGTGGTGTGATTGTCATTGCTGTAACCGCAAAGGAGGCATAGCTAGCAATCAACGCCACAAGTATTACTCTTGGGTTCATGGTTCGTCGATTGGAGTATGGGTTATCAAGAAATGTATCTTCTTTCATTCACCGCATATATACTCGTGTCTTCAAGCCGTGAATTCTACGGGTTTGAAACCAATCAATTCAGAAAATAATGAATGGTTTCCGACAGGTCACAAAGCGCCAAACAAAGGGCTTCGTAAGAGGATTAAATGCGAGATTTAGAATCCAATCTGGAAGTCTCATAATCCAACTACCGACTTTGAATGATAATTTCGAATTTCGCATTACAGAACCCATTTGTCTTTTCCACTCTTTCTCGTATTCATCTAGGGGGGTTCCATTTTCTAGATGTGAAACAATTTGTTGACCTGCAATTCTTCCTCCAACCATTGCAATAGTAATGCCTGCACCATTTGAGGGCAGAACCATGCCTGCTGCGTCTCCAACAAGTAGGTGATTTTCTTTGACAAAACAATCTATCGTACCCGACATTGGAAGCGAGCCTGCTCCTGAGAAAGTTACAGCATCCCCATAACGGTGTATGAACTCGTCCGCAAATAGATTCAATGAACGTCCTTTAGCAAATTTGTTCTGAATCCCGACACCGATATTTGCCCCGCCTTGCTTGGGGAACATCCAGGCATAACCTCCTGGCGCCATTGAACCAAAGTGAAGTTCTACAGCATCGCCAAAGTCACCATCCATCAGAACGAATTTAATGGGGATTTTGAGGCTCGATTCATTCCAATGACTGCGGCGCAGTGGGTCATTATGGCCGCCTGCGCCGACAATGATTCTAGCAGTAAATTCTCGTCCTTCTCTTAGGCAAACGGTTTCTCCATTAACTGCATCGACTCTTGCACCAGTTAGGTAATTTGCACCTTTGGATTTAGCTAAATCCACCAACCACTCATCATGCGCTACTCTATCGAGCATTAGGCCCTCAAAGGGATAGCGAAGTGGGCGTCCTGATGGCGGTACCAAATTCATTTGGGAGGTTCTCATTGAGATTGCGTGTTCAGGTGTTTGTAGTAGATCATCGACCTCTGGAACGTCTGGACAAAGTCGCTTCATCTCCTCGTTACTAGGAACTAATTCTCCACATTGAAGTGGGCTACCTATGGACTCTCTGCCATCGATGACTAAGACGTCCTTTCCACCCTCTGCAACATAACGAGCAACGGTGGAGCCGGCAGGACCTCCTCCGATTACAATAACATCCCAATCAGTTCTTTCGACCATGAAAATCACCGCTCAGTGCGTTGTTTGGCCACCTCAGGTGCGTCGCCCGCGAGATAGTTTTGCAATCTCTATCATCAATGATTTAGCATCCGTATCTGGTAAGGATTCGAGGCTTTCTTGCGCGCGATCGATATGATTCTGAATCAATTGCTTGGCATATTCAAATGAGCCAGCACTCTCAAGCAATTCGGTTAGTTCTCCCCATCTGTCATCGCTGAAGTTTTGCAGGACATCTGCAAGTTGTTCTCGCTCGACTCCATGCAGCATGGTTAGGGCATGGATGATTGGTAGGGTCATCTTTCCTTCGTGGACATCGGTGCCTCTTGGCTTACCCATTGATGGGTCTCCGGTCAAATCAAGTAAATCATCGACCAATTGGAAGGCTCGACCAACTTCCCATCCAAAATCATCGAGGGTGTCTACAATTGTTTGCTCAGCGTCTGCTTGCATCGCTGCACAAGAGCAGGCGCTAGCGAATGGTCCGGCGGTTTTTCCATCGATGATTGCATAGTAGTCTTCGGGAGTTGTAGCTAAGTCTGCTATGTGCTTGATTTGCAATAATTCGCCCGCGGCGATATTGGCGGAAGTTTCGGCCATCCGGTCTACAATTCGAGCATCGAATTTACCGCCAAGTCCGAATCCAAGCACAAACAGATAATCTCCAGCAATTATTCCATGAGATTGGCTATGTGCTGAATGTAGAGTTGGAAGCCCACGACGTGTCTTTGCTTGGTCGTTGATATCGTCGTGAATTAAGGTCGCTGTATGTATCAATTCACTGGCTAAAGCCAAATCCATAACCGAATCTAAGTCCTTGCCGCCGGCTGCTTGGTAGGCTAGCAAGGCTACGATTGGGCGGTACCGTTTGCCTCCTGAAAGTAGCAAGTCACGAGCCAAACTCATAGCGGGAGCATCGTTCTTGGTCATTCTATCTTGAACGAAATTTTCCAATGCCTCTTCAACTCGGTCTCTAAGTCCTTCCAGACTCATTTGACGGTTGCTGAGGGATACCATTCATCCCAATGGTGAGGGGGTGCCTATATCAACAGGTGTGTGGCCGCGTAAACGGGCACGTTGCGTGCTCCCCCCTTGAGGTGGACGCTGTGGAAGAACGAGTAAAAGTCGGAACACTCGACCATCCTCATTGTCTATCTTCAAAAAATTTAGAGGATTTTCTGGCCTCAGAAGAATCCGGAGATTTAGAACTAGAAATCACTCCGGTGAATACTCTAGAACAGGCTATTGAGAGCCTGAAAGAAGGAGAATTAGACCTACTCGCTATGCCTGCTCGTTTACTGCATGGTAAACAAATCAAATTGTTGGAAGCCGGATGTCAGGTATTAGGCGCTAGAACTCCAAGAAGACCGGCTAGGTTTTTGGTTAGTGAAAATCGTATTTGGTATCAGCCTAAAGGTGCAATAATTCTCTGTGATGACAAAATCATTCGACGGCAACTAAAGCGGGCACGTCGAGGATTGCGCTTACTCTCCAGCCGGGCTTATGCTTCAATTCATGAAATCGAAGACAGGCCTGATTCAGAAGATGATATTGCTCGCTGGATGGAAACACTTCGTCGCAATGGAGATATTGACGGATTTGTGACCTCTCGTGAAGTATTCAATTCAATTCACTGTTCGAGCAGGAGAACCGTCTTGGGAATCGATCCAGAAGAGAGAGAAGGAGATAGGTATCTGCCTGTACCCTATGCTGATCTTGTTGTCCTAATCGGACGCAGTGGATTTCCGAGAAAATTGATTCAAGACATATCAGAATTAGAAGGAGAGACTGTATGGTGGACTCAGGATAATCTCATTGGTGGATTATCTGAGAGCGAACTCGATAGAGTCGCAATTCTGGTTCGACATAGGCAAGTCGGAGCGATTATGCGACAGGCAGAGGAATTCTTTGACCTGACAATGGAATCCGTATTTCACGATCCTGAAGGGGAAACTGAGACCACTGAAGTTCATGTCGAAATACGCATGGAATTCCTGTCAGACGATGGCATGCAAACCGTTTCTGTGGAAAGGTTGGTTCCACTCTCCAATCTCGAGAATTCGGTAATTGCATTGGCAAAAGACTGGGAGCGAATGTTGACCACCGCGAGCAGCCCAATACCCGAACAAAGAAGTCGCCAAGGCCTATTACCAGCAAAGGACCCTTGGATTGATTTAGAGAAGTGACGGCAATTTCTCTCAACCCTCAAAACCCTCGTTCAACAGTTCAAAGAATGGGTAAGCGATAAGACGGCGAAGAGTTCGCTTGGGTCTTATCGGTGGTCATGATGTCGGTTGATCGAGTATTACTCGACCAGTTATATCGAGCCCGATTAATGGAATTGCGAGAGAGAGCAGAAGCCGCTGGATTCCGAAAAAATGGCTCGGTAGAAGTCCTTAGGGCTCGCCTAATCAGAAATCAAGTGATGGGCGATTATGATCTAAGTTGGGAAGGAATCCAAGCGATGTCACACCAGGAGTTAGGTGATACTTTGAAGATCTTTGGAATCAAATCATCCGGCTCACACAAAGAAAGGAGACAGAGACTCTGGCTCCATCTAAACCACGACTCAAGAAGGCTGACGGTAGAGAACCTCGCTGAAATGGAGCGTGACAAGTTACACTCCTTGTGTCAAAAGTTAGAATTGCAATTAACAGGAACTAGAACTGTCCTGATGGGAAGAGTTGCTGGAGTTCTTGCAAGTCAAGGTCGCGGATGGGGGCTAATCAAACGCTCACTGAAAAGAAATGGCTTACCTGATGTTCAATCTACAACTGTGAAAACAACAGAAGAGCCTGAACCCGAAGACGAAGTGATTGTAATTGAGGTGCCTGAAAATCCTATTGATTTCTTACAACCTCTTTCTCAACATCAAATGGAAGACGCTGCAGATTTACTTTCCAAGAGTGATGGGAAGGGTGATGATTCAACCTTGCAAAGTCTCGCGGGCATGATTGGAGATATCGAACGTATGATTGGAACAATCCTCAACAGTCATGGTGGAAGATGGTCTGAGCAGGAGGAGGAATTGTTCCTTCGAATCGCTGTCAGAAGAGGATGGCCTGTTGAAGATGAAACGACTAGTACTCGCCTATTGTTGGTCGCAAGTAGAATCGCTGAGGCGAAGGGCTCGCGTGATGTCGCTTTCCAAGAGGTTGGAGCCACTCCCGTCAGTGCCCCAAAAGCCGGTACTGGAGATTCTGATGCGATCGCTCGAATTCGAGCGAAGATGACTGAGGCTGAGCAAATAATCGCAGGACTGCGGTGATTACTGAGGCGTCAGTCGGAAGAAGCTGAACCTTGGCTCGATAATCGAACCTTCGATATCTCGAAGATTATCGATTGCGTCTTCTGCTTCTTCTCGGCTATGGCCTGCCATAACCGCCGCGTGGACCAATGTATCGTAATCTACTCCATCTCCATCGTCCTTAATGCGAATTGTCTCCAGCAAAATCTCAGACACATCTCCGGTCGGAGCAGGGGCCTGGGATACTTCCTCAGTGGGTTCAGTCGCTTGTTCCAAAGTTGGTTGAGGAGATGGGGCATCAATAATGACATCAGAACCAGTTGCCATCGAGAGCGATTGTAAAATCCCTACTCGGTAATTCTCTGTATCAAATTCGCCATAATGACCTCTTGCTAAGACCATTCCATCAATTAGGTCGCTGGGAACTCCTGCCGATTCAAGAGCAGCGGGTGTTAGATCAGATTCCATCGATGCTTCGTATGCGTCCAATCGGCGCAGAGTTGCTTCGGATGCTTCAACCAACCAATGGGTGTAGAGGTCCTTGTCTACAATACTGAATTCTTCGGCCCTAAATGATGTGAACATTCCACCATCTTCGGTCTCGAACCAACGGGCTCGGCCGACCAACAACATGAGGAATCTATCACCGCTCTCGAAGCGGTTGAGAATCTCTTCGATATCTGCATGGAGTTCTGGTTGGAATGACGCTACTTCGAATCGATGAGTTCCAGTTGGATCTCGTAGATGAGCGGTGTAAAAGGAGCCACTTTCGGTTTCTCGTCGCTCGACCCTATCGATTACTCCTCCAACTAAGGCTCGGTTGACCTTAGCGCCTAGTTTGGTGATTACGAATGAGGGGTCATATTCTCCCGCTCCTTCCTCAGGCAAATCCGCATCCATGTACTCTTGAGCGAATAGTCGGATGGCTGTTTGCCGGCTTCTTCTAGTTGTTTGATTCATCACAATACCACCCCCCAGCGAGCCATGACTTCATTGGCGGCTTCTTCGGGTGTTCGAGTATCAACCTCGACCGAATCCGCCATCAGTATGGCACCCTGAGTATCGACCATAGCACGGCCATTAATGTGCAATTTTCTCGCTAAGTACCTCTCTCTTAGAGTGGCGATAAATCCTGCTCGTGTGCTTGCGTCTATGGCATCTCTGATTTGTCCCTGATCCATTCCAGTAAGCGCTTCAGTAGCATCTTTTCCAATCAGAGTAGAAGCGTTTGAAACTCCGTCATCGAGAACGAATCGAAGACGTACATCTTCTTCTCCACGCTGAGGGCCATGTTCTGCACACTCTCCATCTCGCATGACTCGGCGGCACTCAGGACATCTTTCGATTATTCCAGAATTGTTTGCTATGGCAACGACGGTTCCAGAGGTTCTGATTCCGCGGCGAGAACCACCATTGACCAAGTCGGTCAGGTCAACTTCTACCCAATGGTCAGCTGGATCTATTGCATCCCAAGGGGGGTCGGATAAATCGATGACCTGTTCTGCCGAATCGATAACCAAGTCAGGAGAACCTTGCCAATATTGTACTCTAGCCCCTTTGAGGTGAAGGAAGGCTCCAGGTTCAGGGCTCATTTCGCCCCAGGAAGTCAAACGGCAACGGCCGGTTGGGTCCATCACATCGCCGCTACGAACAGTCCTTTCCTCGCCGTCAGCATTGGTGAAAGTTCGAGCCTGCCAATTTTCTACCTGCACAGTAATCTCGATGTCTCTGGCTCCGTCTCGCAGTTCCGAAATAGTCGAGCGATTAACCGATTGTAAGTCGTCCATACTAGCAAAGGAGCTGTCATGGAAGGGCTCGATTTTTGTCAAGTCCCCAATGTTGATTTCAGGGGTATCTCTGAATCTACGGATTTGTGCTCTGTCTATCTTGATTAACGAGCCAACCTCATGGTTGAATTCTCTCCATGAAATGAATCCGATTGTGCCGGATGGGTCTGCCAATCGGCCCCGAACAATGTCCAGTGTCCCACTTCCATCTTTCTTGACGATTTGATCGTCTTTCTTTGAGAGAACTCTTGCAACTACGCTAACGATACCTTCTGCCTCTCCTGCCTCAGAGATTGGAACCGGTTCGTCTGAAATCTTGGTGACTGGTTGACCTCCTTCTTTGAGGACGGTAACTCGGCTTGGGCGATTGATGTTAATCGAGCGGCGGTCATTCCAGAAATTTACTGAAACTCCTTCCAATCGAACTACTGAGCCAGGACTTAGATTCTGAGAGTGGTCGCCCCAGTCAGTGAAATCCCAACGCTCACGCTCGCCTTCCCAAGGACTGTCCTCGACCCAACCATATGCTATCTGACGTTCTTCGCCTCGAACGGTCTGTATCTTTGGGATGTAGGAAACCACTGCGACCTCAATAGTGACATTCTTGTCATCGTCCTTTAATTCAGAGAATTTTGTGACCTTTTTCTCTGCGATAGCCGGACGTGAGCGAGAAGAAATGGTCGATACTTCTTGACCAGCAGCAATTTGGAACTTACGAATTACAGAGCGAAGCGCGTCTTCAGGAGGTATCAGAAATTCTTCTTCGTATCTCTTGAATTCCTTGATTATCTCGGTTTCATCTGCGTCTTTACATTCTTCTTTGACCACAGCAATCTGTGTTGCGTACCTTCCATCGTCACTCATCGTTTCACCTACGTTCAGAGGCAAAGTATCGAGCCTATATGAACACGGGAACGATCGAATGCTGCGCATTCGGAATCATCCTTCAGAGCGATGTTACTCAGTGTGTGTTGGGGAAGGCTCGACACCACATCATCTCCGGGATAAGTGGACGAGCCTTGACGGTCTTTGAAGATACTCATCGGAAATTGAGGATGAATGACCGACTGTGTTTTCATCTCAGCGCTGTTGTCAAACTCTGATGAGCGCTGATGAGACCTGCCGATTCGGTATTCTAACAGCCTCTGACAGGGCTACTGCAGGAGAATACGAAGACCGAAGTGGACCTGCAATCAAACAATTCCTAGAAGAGGCACTAACCTCGGCTTGGGATGTTTCGAGAAGACTCGTCGAAGATGAGCAGGAAATTATCGAGCAGGCTCTCATCGATTTATGTGATGAGGGATGTTCAGTCATCATCACCACCGGCGGAACGGGGCCGGCGCCGAGAGATGTTACGCCAGAGGCAACAGAAGCGGTTTGCGGGAGAATGCTCCCGGGCTTCGGTGAACAGATGCGGGCGATTTCACTCAAGCACGTCCCTACGG
Organism: uncultured euryarchaeote; assembly: GCA_937876055.1. Taxonomy (GTDB): domain Archaea; phylum Thermoplasmatota; class Poseidoniia; order Poseidoniales; family Thalassarchaeaceae; genus MGIIb-O1. Next base: position 5,596 of record CALEIW010000016.1, on the reverse strand, counting down.
CTGTTCTTTCTAGACAAACTGCTGGCATTCGTGGTTCAACTCTGATTCTCAACTTACCAGGGTCTCCACGTTCGATAAGAGAGATTCTAGACGAAATATTTGCCGCAGTGCCATATTGTGTGGACTTAATTGGCGGGCCTTACATCACTACAGATCCATCAGTCGTAGACTCATTTCGACCACCTCACGCTCGAAAATGACCTGGAATAATTCCGCGTTACATATTAACGGAGAATGATTGCCGCCGACTCATGGCGAAGATGAAGTCCGGAGACATTGGAACAGATAGGGCAGCTGACAAACTACGAGACATTGAGGTCACTCTAGACTTCACACCGAATGCAGATGCCTCGGTTTTGTATCGTCAAGGAGAGACTATGGTCCTCGCCTGTGCAACCGTGGCTCCTTCACTTCCTCGATGGTTTCCTCGCGACGCTAACAGAGGTTGGGTACATGCAGAGTATTCCCTCCTACCCGGTTCTACAGATTCGCGCTTCCAGCGAGAGAGGCGTGGTGCAAAGGGCCGAACTCAAGAGATTGAGAGATTGGTTGCTAGAAGCCTTCGTGGAGCAATCGACCTAGAGGCCCTTGGCCCAATTGCAATTACTGTTGATTGTGATGTATTGAATGCTGATGGAGGCACTCGCTGTGCTTCGATTACAGCCGCTGGCATTGCAATGCGTTTGTGTGTTAGAAGGTTGATTGCATCAGGACGCTGTTTACCTGCCGATAAGAGACTGAATCACGACCAAATCAAGTCAGGTATGCAAGCACCTACTCTAAGTGCAGAGGAGGCCGTAGCACACGAGAATGCAGTTATTCCTCACGATCTTGCAGCGATCAGCGTCGGATTAATCGATGGTGATGTTTACACTGATTTGGATTACATTTTGGATAGTAATGCAGATGTCGACATGAATGTGGTAATGACTGCTGATGGGAAGTTCGTTGAGGTTCAAGGAACCGGAGAAGAATTCACCTACACTAGAGAAGAACTAGATGCATTACTGGGTGCTGCAACCGCTGGTGTGGCTTCTCTTAATGAGATGCAAGTTAGAGTTCTTGACGGAATTGAATGAGACCATACCGCCTCAGAAGTATTGAAGGGGAATGTGGAATCGCAAAGGTGCTACGGGGACTGTAGCTCAGCTGGGAGAGCGCCGCACTGAAGATGCGGAGGCCGCTGGTTCAAGTCCGGCCAGTCCCACCAAATTACTACTGATTAGAAGAGGTCATCGAACTCTTCGTCGCCATCATCGAAGGACATCATCTTGCCATCATCCTTCTTCTTGGCTGGCTTTTTCTCAGCCTTCTTGGCTTCAATTTTCTTTTGAGCAGGAGTCTTTGACATCTCTGCAACAATCTTCTCCTTTTCGGAATCTAATGATTGCTTGCGAGCTTCTGCTTGTTCCTTCTCGCGACGTTCTAATTCTTCAACATCGATACCTGATTCTGCGGCGAGTTTCATTCTGCGCTCATCGCGTGCTCTAATCTCAAGTAATCTCTGGCGAGCCTTGTCGTAATGTTGTACCATGTACATTGCATCGTGTTCTAGCAATGGTGAGTCGGAGATTATTGTGATATCCATCCAATCACCTTCCTCAGCAAGGTATTCTGCGAATGGCTCGAACTTGAGGTCGGACTTCTTTATCTGGGTGTAATGTTGAGCGTTACCCATTCGGTGTTCAACACCGGCAAAGTGACAGTAGAACGTCTTACCACCGAAGGTTTCTCGGGCTTGGTCAAATAATTCTGCATAGTCTTCCGAAGTCTTGAGGCGACCGTGGCCTCTTGCGTGAATATGAGCCATGTTCAGCACTGGAACAGTCCCTGGAACGTGGTTGCAGACCTCTAGAACTTCTTCTACAGTTCCCCACAGTTCCTGCTGTCCTGAGGTTTCTACTGCTACCAAAGTTGGTTCCGCTTCGTGTACCCAAGGGAAGGCTGCGTAATCTTCCTCTTCGCCTTCTTGGCCCCAGATTGATTTGACCCTCTCTACAACTCCAGCAAGTATGTTCGCAACCTCCTCGTTGGCCTCAGTTCCTGGATCATATTCTCCATAGGGGCCAACGTGACAGACCATGTGTCGAGCATTGACTATCTTTCCAACCTGCATACTCGACTCCATCTTGGAGAGGGTTCGGTTGCGCTCACGGCGACTACCCAATAGTTCACCATAGTATGGACCGTGTACGTTCATCTCGAAATCGGTCTTGTGACTTAGAATACCGGCTTGCCAATATTGATCGAAGTGATGGGGCTGGACTTGTCGAACGGTTTGGATCTCCATTGTCTCCAAACCCAGAACGGTGATATCGTCCATTCCCTCTACAATTGTTCGCCCCTTACAGGACAATGGAACACCGGCTGGTCCGAGTTTGAGTGGCATAGGCTTCGCTCCTCGCAGGGTTGGCCGAAGTGGTGTCCCTACTAAAGGCATATTCGCTGATGGTTTGACTTGACAATCGAAATCGATTACAAAATAGTTCCAACAATAGCCAATTTAGCAACGATTTGCGGCATTTTTGATACCTTCGGAGCCTGGTCCTTGCAATGGTAGTTCACAGAGGTATTTACCGAGCCATTGCGAAGCTGTGGCTGCCTTTGGGGTGCAAGAATAATTACCCAAAGAATGTTCAATGGCAACTGTATTTTCTTGCGGTTCAAAAGCGATAACTTGTGGAGTCATTCCTCTTAATCGGATTTCGCGAAGCAATTCTGATTCATCCATCTCTTCGATTTCTGCTATCGCCGACAAGGCTGACTTGGTGAAAAACAGCATGTGAATTTGGCGGATTCTCTCAATAACAAATCCCCAAGCTTCAGCAAGTCGACTCGGGTCTGATGGTATGTCCGTTACCATAACAGTTCGAGGGCCTTCGAATTCAGCAAAGGTCATACTTGCACCTTGAGCACTCTTGGCATTATCTCCTGCAAGGATTGTTGATGTGGATAAGACGAGCCAATGAGCACCTTCTAGTCGCCCTCGCCAATCGATTTGTCCGTGACTGAAATCGGAAAGGTCTGGAATCTCGATACGGTCGATAGACCCGCTATCTACAGAATCTAACACTTCAGAAACTACCGAGTCACCAAAGCCGACTATTCGAACGGTAGTTTCCATTTAATCTACCTTCCAGCGCAACAAAGCGATGGCGCCACCCATGCCGAGGAGTTGTTGGCCTGCATCATGTTCAACCGAGGCTTGTATTACATCTCCTCGATTAGTTGTGACTGCAGTGGTTATTCCATCCCACCTAGACCTAATTGCCCTATCATCTGAGCGAAGCAAGGATGCGTCTACAACAAGTACCTCAACGGCACCTTGTTCAGCGGCTTCTTCTATTGTATTCAATCCATAGGACACGGCTCCATTGGTCGAAATTCGAGTTAGACCATCTTCGATTGCGCGTACTTGTCGAACCAATTCATGTTCACCCAAAACCGCGTCAGCTGCGCCACCTGCTAAAACCTCATTAGCGGCGGGGCGACCACCAATCGAAGTAGCAACATTGTGAATTTGATTCTCCGCTCCAATCGCTCTCAACATTCCTTGGAATTGCTCTCGGGCCATCCCTGGCCCACAAATTACCAGCGGCATTTGATCAGGGAAAACCATCTTGGTCTCACGTGCTACTCTTTCAAAGAAGCCGCGACGAACTCCGGTAGAATCGTCAGCACGCTTGCCTCCGCCTCGCATTGAAAATGAAGAAAGGTCTCTGATTCCGTGGCCTGAGACTTCGAAAATCAATACCTCATCACTCTCTACTACCAACAATCCTGCCTTAGGTTGAGTTCCCGCTGCTAAAGCAGACTTGACCAATTCTCGGTCAACCTCTGGCAGACCACCTTCGAACGAGATTTCCACTTCATCACCTGGTGATACCAGATGTGTATGATGAGAGCCGATATCGATTTTCGCCTCAGAAATAACTCCGTGAACCCTGAGGTTCTCAGTGAATGGTTGGAAGGCACATTCTGAAACTTCGATCTCAATCCACATCGGCTTTCTTTCGGCGGACTTAGAACGACCTCCTTCCTGAGTTCCAGTTGTTGAATCGCGTCGATGTGACAACATACCAAGATTGGAACCAACTCGACAAATCTGAGCCAGAGTCCAGAGGTCATCGGCGTCATCAATACGAAGTCTGACCCCTTCATCTGAGGCCTTCAGTTGTCGCAAATCTTCACTTCCATCAACTGAAAACGCCAGTCAGTCGGCCATCATCGTCCATGTCCATGTCCATGGCCGCAGGGCGAATTGGTAAACCAGGCATTGTCATCATCGAACCGCAAACTGCGACGATGAATCCTGCACCTGAATTTAATCTCAATTCACGAATTGGAAGGGTAAATCCAGTCGGTGCACCTAATTCTGTAGGTTCGTGACTAAATGAATACTGAGTCTTTGCCATGCATACTGGCAGATTCTCAAGACCCCATTCTCGTAATGATTCGAGGGTCTTGTGGGCTTCAGGAGAAAAATCAACGGTATGAGCGCCGTATACATTAGTTGCAACTCGAAGAATTGTTTGATCAGCAGGCATTCCAGGCTCAACTATTGGGTCATAAGGCCTGCCTGCTGCATCATGAGATGCACAAGCTTCGACTACAGCATCTGCAAGAGCGACTGCACCTTCCCCACCTTTTGCATGTCCTTCGAAGACAACAACATCTCTTGCACCAGCGGCAACTGCCTCCTCACGGATAGCCTCGATTTCGGCATCTGTATCGCTGGCAAATCGATTGATGGAGACTACCACAGGAACATTAGTCGAAGATAGGTTGCGGACGTGTCGGCGTAGATTCGTTGCCGCGCCGGCTCTAGTCGCTTCGACATTCTCTGCTTCTAATTCCTCCTTTGGAGGCCTTTTTCCTCCGCCGGTAGAGAATCCATCTCCATGCAATTTCATCGCACGCACAGTTACATTGAGAACTAAACAATCTGGTACTTTTCCAGCGGCCTGTGCTTTAATTTGCAGAGCCTTCTCAGCGCCCATATCGGCTCCAAAACCGGCCTCTGTGACTACGTAATCAGCGCAAGATAATGCAAGCGAATCTCCAATGATTGAGGAATTTCCGTGAGCGATGTTTGCAAATGGTCCGCCGTGTATGAAGGCTGGATCTCCCTCTAGTGTTTGAACTAAATTAGGTAACAAAGCATTTCTCAGAAGAAGTGCCATTGCACCAGCGCAACCCAAATCTTCAGCAGTCACTAGGCCGCCATCTGTTGATACACCGATTGCAATTCTACCCAGCCTTGCGCGAAGGTCAGCGTAGTCCTTTGAAAGAACTAGAATCGCCATGACTTCGCTTGCTGCAGTAATATCGAACCTCTCTGTTCGGACGATTCCATTGGCCTTTCCTCCAAGTCCGACTGTTACCTCACGTAGACTTCGGTCATTCATATCTATGACACGTGGCCATAGGATTCGGTTTAGATCTAAATCCAAATTATTTCCTCGGTGAAGGTGATTGTCAAGCATAGCAGAACATAGGTTGTGAGCCATTGTTACAGCGTGTAGGTCTCCAGTAAAGTGCAGGTTAATTTCCTCCATTGGCAATACCTGAGAGAATCCACCACCTGCTGCTCCAC
>CALEIW010000015.1 GCA_937876055.1 uncultured euryarchaeote | reverse complement strand
GTGCACGGAATTACTGACGAAGATGTTAGGGGAGAAAGTGAGTTTTCTGAGCATATACCTGAATTAATCAAATTGATTTCTGACGCGGTAATCGTTGGACACAATGTCTCGAGATTTGATTGGAGATTCCTTGAGTTGGAATGCATGAGGGCTGGATTCGAAACCCCCGTTCCAAGGGCAATAATCGATACACTAACCTTGGCAAAGAAACTGAAGATTCCTGGTCGGCACGCATTGGGCCCTCTTTGCGAGCGTTACGATATCACAATTGGCAGAGCTCATAGTGCCGACGCCGATGCAGGAGCAACCCTGCTGTTACTTTGGTCGATGATGCAAAATCATCCAAATCAATTCCGAGGAGGATTGGATGAATTACAAGATATGTTATCTGGAAGACGAGATAATAGCGACCGTTTAGGTCCTAGTTTGGTAGATTTGGAGCCGGTCGATGGTACAAATGGAAGATTGCGCCATTCAGATCAAGGAATCGTTATCGCCTTCGGAAAACACAAGGGTCGGACGCTACAAGAATTACAGAAGATCGATGAGCGCTATTTGGACTGGTTATCTTCTCCGTCCTCGCCAATTTCTTCAAAAATTGTGTCAGAGTTGCTTCGTAACCACCGAGAGTGATCGTGGGCGTGCCCTTCATTCATCGGATTCCATGGTAATATCTCACACCAATCTCCGAGATGTGCAATCCTCCCGTCCATTCTAGCGCTACCTAGGAAAATGGCTCCTTCGTGCCCAGAGTCAAGCAGTTCAGACAGGTGTACTAGGGCTTGGTCCCTCAGAACCGCACCAAATTTATGATCTGAAGGAGCTAATTCACCTTCATCACCAACAGGCGGCATGCGTTGGAATAGGGCCGCTCCAGCCTCGCGGTCAAATCGAATGACTTGAACAACTTCGTCACGGAACATATGGCCGGGTGAAAGTGTGCCATCTCGACGAGCGGCCCACCAAATCGGGCACCATGCTTTCCACTCGCACCAACCACATTGTTGCTCACCAGGTGTAGCAGGAAGAGGCGTCTTTGAAGGGCGCATTCCTTCCCATGCCTCTAATGCAGAATCCAATACATCTGGGCCATCTGCTCGGTGAACTGTTTGGTTTGAAGAGTACCAACCTTCTGCGATTACGGTTGGATGATCTGGATTATTCTGTTTCAACAAATCACGATAGAATCTCAACTGTCTGCTTACCTTCTCATTTAGTGTAGGCGATGGTGGCTTTCCGGTTTTCAAATCGGCTACAATCCAACCCTGCGATTCTCCATTTTCACCAATGTCCGCTACCAATAAGTCGAGACGCCCCATGAGTCGGCCACATTCCGAAACTAAAGTTCCTTCATTTGCCAAAACGATAGACTGAACCTCTTTCCAGGTTGCTACAGTGACTTCAGATAAGTTCTGAACTTCAACGTTTGATTTGCTAAATAGGATGTTCAAGGCCCCTATTAGCCCATCGTGGGCCTTGGTAATTTGTTCTCCCTTCCAGCGAGGATGGCGAGGAGTTTCTAGGAAGTTGTCTTTCTCGATTTGCCAGTGTCGATCTAAGACTGCTTTTGCAGTAGCAGGAAGCCAGCCTTCTTCATCGTCTTCGCGATCGGCTAAATCAAGATTGCAAAGGTCTTCCACTGAATTGTGGACTGCATTACCTAGTGCAGCTGGCATGCTTGCCTTTCTCGGAAGACCTTGTCGAGAAAGCCAGTATTTTCTTGGGCATTCTTCGTACCTATTCCAGGATGATGGAGACAATTGGTGAGCGATGAAACCCTCCTCTGGTTGAAGACTAGAATCGCTCTCATCGCTTGAGGATTGCACCTCCTCTGCCTCCGACATGCTATATCTGGAGAGGCCAATGATTAACAGTATCTCGGTCGGTTAGGGTTCAATGAGCGGAGCACCTGTGGTCGCGGTTGATGAGGAATTGAATGCTGAGGGCGCCTTGGTGGTGACCTGTTTTCCTTCTGCTGGATTCGTTAGCAGTATCGTCGCACACTACCTCGTAGATCGATTGGGACTCGCCTTTGTTGGCGGAGCTAGAGGAGCGGGGCTTCCTCCGGTTTGTCTAGTTCAGGAAGGAAAACCACTTCCACCACTCCGATTCTATGCGGGGGAGCCAATCTGCCATATGGATAGATGTGACAAAGTGGTATTAATCGCCTCTGAGATTCAAGTTAACCCTGACTTGACACTATCACTTGCTGATTCGATACTAGATTGGGTAGAATCTAGTGGGGCGTCGCAAGTGATGATGATCGATTCATTTTCACACGGTCCTGATCAAGCACACTCTATCTTTGATGATGATGAATCTGACGAATCTATGTTGGGAATTGGTTCTACTGATTCTGCTCAAGAAACACTTGAGCAACTAGGTGTTGCTAAACTCAAACACGGAGTTGTTGGAGGTATGAGCGGAGTAATGCTGGGTGAATGTCGAAGGAGAAGAATCGACGCTATGGCCATATTAGCAGAGTCTGGTGGTGATTTGGCTAATGGAGCAATACCGGATGCTAGAGCTGCCGCTCGAATTATCGAAAGGCTTGACGGTCTACTTCCTGCAATCAAATTAGATACCGAACCTCTACTAGAAGAAGCCCAAAGAATAGAGGAACAAATCAAGGAAATGATGGCAACTCAACTGAACCAATTGCAGATGGATAAACCCGGAGTCGAAAGTTCAGGGATGTACGGTTGAGGGCCTCAATAATCTCCTAGGGACATCTGCTGTGGGCCTGCATCAGCAAAAATCTCGCCCGTGTTTTCTTCATCAGAATCATTTCCCGAATCGGAGATTTTGGACTCTAGTTCCGACTCACTCAAAACCGTCACTGAAAGCCTGTTCGCCTTGTCTAACTTAGAACCAGAGGATTCACCGGCGACTAGGAAATCTAACTTTCCTGAAACAGATGAAACTACTTTACCTCCTGCGGCTTTAATCATCAAGGCGATTTCCTTTCTTGGTCTACTCAAGCTTCCTGTGATACAGAACGTCTGACCAGTTAGTGGGCCCTCTGATTCTTGTTTTGCTTCTTCGGCGGTTATTTCTATCGCCTCAGCTAATCCTTCCACCATCGCCCTACGCTCAGACAGGCCTTCGAGGAAGGAGCGGGCAACGGTTTCACCAACACCTTCCAATTTGACCAATCTTGGGATTGCTGATTCATGGTCGTTTAGCAGATTAAACATGGTCTCGGGGTCGCCTAATTCTTCTGCAAATCCAGTCGCTAACTCTGGTCCAATGCCTGGAAGGCCCAGAGCCGAAAGGAAGGTTGAGAGGCTCAGAGACCTTGTTGCATCTAATTGAGAGATTATGTTATTCGCAGATTTCTCGCCCATTCGTTCTAAATCGACAATATCAGAGTGGGTCAATGAGTAAAGATCTGGAAGAGTACTTACCAAACCTTCCTCACACAAATGTTCGGCTAACTTCTCGCCGATTCCATCCATCTCAAGGGCTCGACACCAATACAGAATTGCTCTTTCCAAGCGAGACGGACAATTTAGATTGAAGCAACGAATGAATGCACCATCTTGCTCTAATTTAGTTTCACATCTAGGGCATTGCCCTGGGATTTGTATGGTCTCAACCTTTGGTAGAGAGTCGTTGAATGGAGTTCCGTCTGCATGAGCTCGATTCTGTAAGTCCGAAGGCTTGGCTTCACCCAATACTTCGATAATCTTCGGAATCACGTCGCCTCGGCGAACTATTCTGACTCTATCTCCTACACGGAGTCCTAGCCTTTCGATTTCTCCAGCGTTGTGCAGAGTGGTATTCTCAACGGTCACCCCAGATACCGTTACTGGCGCTACCCTTGCAACGGGAGTCACCGTTCCGGTCCTTCCAGTCTGCCAATCTACTCCCATGACTACTGTGGAGGCTTCTTCTGGAGGGAATTTCCATGCCAATGCCCAACGTGGGTGATGGGCTGTCTGACCGAGGAGTTCTCGCTTGGCTAAATCGTCCAATTTGATTACCACTCCGTCTATCTCCCAATGTGCACTATCACGATTCTGTGTCCAGCGCTTGGTTACCTGAAGAATTGCTTGAGTTACTGCATCGTCACCTTCTCCTTCGACTACTTCATTTCCAGCCGCAGTAATCCGATTTGATTCAAGCCAGTCGATTGCCTCTGAGTCGTTTGTGAAAGTTGGAGATGGTGGGCTATCTGGATGTCGGGCTTCGGCACTCGGGAACATTACACCATAGGCGTAGAAGGCCAAATCCGCTGCATCTCCTTTACCGGCATCCGCGGTTTTCTGGCGAAGACTTCCAGCGGCGAGGTTCCGAGGATTGGGAGCAATCGAGGCGTACTTTGTCCGAAATACATCCAGCGGCATTACTACTTCGCCTCGAACATGTGCATCTCCTTCCCAACCTAATGATTCGGGAATATTTGGTATCCTACGAGCATTGGCGGTAACATCCTCACCTCGTTCTCCGTTTCCACGAGTAGCCGCACGAACCAAACGTCCACGGCGATATTCTAGTGATAGTGCAGAGCCGTCCAATTTTGGTTGACAGACGAAACGACGCCCGTGGGCTGTTGTTTCTGCAACAAAGTGGGCAACCTCTTCTTCCTCAGTAGCTTTGTCCAAACTCCTCATAGGGAATAGATGGTCAACTTTTTCTGAGCCGGGAGCTGGATCTGAGCCGACTTTGGAAAGTTGGGGATGGTCTGGCGAAAGTTGCTTTAATTCATCGAATAAAGCGTCGTATTCTGCATCCGTTATCTCGGGGGAGGCTTTGTTGTAATAGAGGTTGGAATGATGCGCGAGCAGCCCTGCCAACTCCTCGATGCGGGCGCTGTTCGCCCAATCATCCATGGCCTCCGGAACCATGTTAGGTGAGGTGAGGTTGTCCCCTAAAAGGTGCTCTTTTTTGGCACTAATTCCGGCAAATTATGGCTATCGCTGCTAGTAAAATGGTGGGCCAGCCAGGATTTGAACCTGGGTCGCGCGGCCCCCAGCCGCGAAGTATAGGCCAAGCTAACCTACAGGCCCCTTGTGTGGTTCTCTCGTGAGAAGGTTCTCCCAAAGCCTTGACGGCTGGAAAATCAATCTTGCCGAGCGATGCTGAATGGCGATATTTCATCGATTAATTCGATGTGACCAACATACATTCTTCGGCAACAGTATCGCTCGAGACCGATGTCGTCGAGAACTTTTGATGGGTCCTCGCCTGTATCGACTGCATTCTTGAACTGATCATACAAATGAGCTACGACTTTTCCGCAACTCCAACAACGTACTGGTATCAACATATTTCATCACCTATACGACTTCTGCCACTTCTTGCGAGCGCCTCGACCCATTTGGTGCTTCGGTTCCTTGCGTCTTGGGTCGTTAACCAATAGGCTGCGGTCGAATCTTAGGTACTCATCGCGAAGTTCCTCGTCAATTCCGTCTGCTCCACCGTTGTAGTGAACGAGCCCACGAGCAATCGCGGTTCGAATAGCATCTACTTGTCCCATCTGTCCGCCACCTTCTACGCTAACAGAGATGTCAACATCTTGCAGGCGATTCATGGCCTCAGCAATCTGAACAGGCTCCAGCGCTTTGCGGCGAGCAAGAGCAGGTTCCATGATGTGAATCGGCTGATGGTTTACACGAACTCGGCCAGCGCCCTTACGGACTGTTGCACGAGCGATTGCGGTCTTTCTCTTTCCACTAGTTTCGACCGTTTCCTTCTTCTTTTTCTTAGCCATCACTGGTCACCTCCCCATCGGGCGCTATCGATTCCTAGGTGTTCGCTAATTTCTCCTAAGCGAACAAACTTCTGAGGTAAATCTCGGTCAAAGGAGCTGGAATCGCCCCAAGCATGACCTTCCGGCAAATCATCGCCAGATAGATTTGCGGGCAAACCAATCATTACCCTAAGATCGCGCACGGCATTTCGGCCAGTGCTGTTCTTTTGATATGGCAACATTCCTCGGACAGTTCTCTTGAGAATCTGGTCCGGCATGCGTGGGAAGAACGGTCCTTTCCTAGGGTGATTCAATTTGTACTTGTGATCGTATTTTGCAAAGACAGTGGTCTTTGGTCCGGTTACGATTGCCTTCTCGGCATTCACAATAATTACACGCTTCTGATTACCCGCTCTGCGAGCTGAAAGTAATTCGCTAGCCACGTGGCTAGCAAGGCGTCCTAGAACCTTGTCAGATGCGTCAAAGACGAGAGTACTTGCTTCAGCCAAGTATCCTCACCCCCTTTCCATCTGGGTTCTCGTTCATCAATTCACGGATCGTGAGGACACGTCCGCCTGCGGCTTCAATCTTCGAGCGGGCGCCGGTGCTAACACTGTAGGCGGCGACGCTCGGCTTACCGGCCACATCGCCACTACCGAGAAGCTTGCCAGGAATGAGGACTACATCCTCGTCGGCAGCGTATCGGCTCAGACGGCTTAGGTTCGGTTCAGCCCAATTGCTTCGGCTCTTTTCGAGCCTTAGAGCGACGTCTCGCCATAGTGCGGAACCGGTTGACCTGCTCTGGTCCTTGAGATCGCCGATTAGGGCGATTAGGGCCTGGTTGGTCTTTCTCATGTTCTTACTCATATGACTCCCTCGACGTATGCTTGGGTAGCGCGCCCACCTGACCGCCTGTTATGAATGCTGCGGGTTGCCCCTACGGGGCATAGCCTCGCAGTACATCGAGAAGAGGATAGGGCGGGTTGTGCCGCCCTTTTTCCTCGACTCTACGTAATCATATTCGGAATCCGCTATCTTCCTCAGAACCATCATCGGTTCCTGCGATTCTTTCTTGGCCTTCGGAATCTACGAATGAACCAGCTTTCACAACCGAGCCGTAAAGGCCGGATTCATTGACGGCGGTTCGGTTGAGCATTCCGTCTCCGAGAGAGGCGCTAATATGGTTGATAATCGACTGCAAAGCATTGATTGCTCTATCTCGCTGATCAGCGCCAATTTCGTGGTCGGAATATCTTGCTTCTTCGAATAGAGAGAAGAAGATGTCTAAGTCCTCTGGTGGTGCGATTCCTGCTAACATTCCTGTTACTGCATCCTCGAATTCCCTAGTGGTTTCGTAGACCTTCTTCATCGCGCCTCTGCCGCGGAAGAACCTGACCAATTCCTTGTAACAATTGAAAATTGTATCAATGTACTCATTGGACGCCTTTAGAGACATCAAAGAGTCGGTTAGGATACCTCGTAGAATCTCAATTCTACGGCGCTCTACGTAATTTCGATACATAATTGCGCCAACTAAGACTGCGAAGGCTAATGCAATTCCCATAATCGTCAGTACTTGCACTGTGAAGAAGCTGGCTTCAGCCTTGGTTACGGGTTCTCCTAACTTAATTGAAGGAGTATTGTTGAGGAACTCCTCTTCAAATTCATGAGAGCCCTTGAAGTGAATTGTCACTTGCCATTCTCCTTCGGATATACAATATCCTCCTTGAGCACAGTCCAATTCCCCTGGGATGTTAACGCCAGAGTAAGGGAAGCTAAACGAAGCAACTCCCAACTCGTTCGTAGTTGCATAGACTACATTGTGAGGGATCCATTCACCCTCTTCTGCATTCCAATACTGATAGGTGAAAATCACTGTTTGAGATTCTACAGAGAGGTCCAATCGGTCTCGCAGAATTGCTACTGAACCATTGATGTAATCTCCCTCTTGGTAGCCATCAGGGTTAGACCAATGGTCCTTCAGTAATATGTCTACACGGCTTCTAACAAGCACTTCAACATCGATAAATGAGCCATTAACCACCGGTGTTGTTTCGGCTCTACAACCACCCGGTAATTCCTTATTTGGTTCATAGGCTATTCTTACAACTCTGAATCCTTCCATCATATCTGAAGTAGGTTCTACACCGCGTCGACTCGGATTGTCATCCGGATCGCCGCTGAACCACTCAATTTCACCAGTTCCGTCCTGTGTTATCGATGTAGCAATAGGTCGGGTATTCACCTCAGGATCCAAGTAAATATTCAGACACTTGCCTCCAATCGGGTTACCATTTGTTTGTATCAATCTCGCATCTAGGTGGAAGGATTCCTTCAGATAAAGCACCGGGAATACAGAACCATTCTGGAAGGTGTATGAGTCAACGTCATTTCGGAATGGTCCAATCTCTTGCACCTCCAAGCTCGAATTTGAGAATACCGGGAACAATCGTGTTGTGCTAGCATTGTGGTATCGATAGCGATCGTTATTCTCGTAGGAATTGAATTCAACCTTAACACGAGCTTGGCCCGCCTGTACGTCAGTAAGTGGGCAGGTTATCTCATAGAATCCATTGGCATCGCTTGTGCCTGGTAGACAACCAACTACTCCAGTTTCTGCCCCGACCATTTCGTAGGTGACTCTAATCGCCCTATTCGATAGATTGGAACCTAACTCATCGATCAACTGCCCGGTTACTACCATCGGCTTCTCGATAGGTTGGCCAGTAGTTGGGTCAATCTCAGAAGTGTAAACAATCTGGTCGTCAACATTGAGAGTTGTGTATCCAATCAAACTAAATCCATCGACCTGGAACTGCATAACTCTACGATAATGATCGCTATTCACCACTTGTACACATGGATCCCATGCTCCTGAGGTGCTCAGTGCTTCCGCGTCAAGAGGTTCACAACCCTCGTGAGGTAAATTCTCCTCGAATCGTAGAATCACGTTCACTGGACCGAATCCGTCGGGAAGGAAGGATTGTGGGTCGTCGCGAAGTAGCTGCGGGTCTAGAACCATCTCGTGATGGATAGTGCCTGCGTTCGGACATTGAGTGTCGACAATCTGGCGGTGGGTGCGGTCTTCGAAGTCCGTACCTTCCAAAATTACCAGAACCTCGCCACCATTTGCTCCACATCCATCCAATGCCTGACCAGAGTCCTTGATGACTGCAGTGCGGTTATCGTCGGTGACCTGTGCAGTGAATTCCCAAATATCTCCGGTGGAGCGAATATTCGGCGTAGTATCTTGTAGCGTGATATAGGTCCGAGACACTACCCAGAGGTCCATGGTGCCTGATGTTCCTTGATGACGTGGGTCTCCTGGATATGTGTAGTCCAGAGTGAAGTTACCTAACTCGTGATCTTCCTCTATTGTCAAGTTAACAGTGAACCAACCGGTACTATCTGTCTCTGCAATACCGTTGGTACCATCTGCCTCCCAGACGTAATTAATCTGAGAATTCTTTAGCGGTTGAAGAGAGTTATCTAGCAATTGAACTTCAATGCTACGATTCTGACCACGGTATAGACGAGGCTGGATTAATTCCTTGAATTCGCTTGTACCAATAACCGAGACATTCAGGTATGCTCCGGTTGGAGCAAGGACATTGCTCTGGTTTCCAGTGAAGTAGAAATTAGAGTTAGTGAAGTCGGCTCGAATGCCATAGAATCCAGCAGCATATTGAGAGTACCATGTCCAATTGTAATCGAAGGTTGCAACGCCGTTGATCATTTGTGGTGCTCTCGCAAATCCGGTTTCTTGTGAGCCAGCAAAGATTCCATTTCTATCTAGGTCGACTTGCAGAGTCATTGGGTCGTGTGGCCATGGAACCATGGTTCGATTCCATACACTACCAATTACTCGTAACTCCTCACCGGTGAACATCTCTGGAACGATTTCACAGCGAACTGCACTATCTGGGTCTGTTGGCTCAACAGGGCCACAAGGAGGTGCATTGAAGTCGCCTCCATTTTGCATAGCAATCCTCCAATGTGTACCATTAGAAGATAGGAATGGTCGTAGTCTAGCGCTCTCGCCGATTAGACCTTCTGGAGTTCCGTCCCAAGACATAGCGTATGGCTTTCCAAGGCTTACTTCGGCATAATTCAATCCTGCAGCATCAAGGCTTGGTTGATGGAATAGAGCTCTCCAGGCTCCAAATGAAGATCCTGTAAATTGGGTTGCATCCCAGAAGAATACTGGCCTAACCGAAGAGACGTACATATCCGCTTCAATGTACATTCTGTGCATCGAGCGAATGGTGAATGCCTCGGTCTCCGCTCCCTCAAGGTAAGGGAATGGCCATTCATCACCTAAATCTGGTCTAGCATAACCAATGAATGAGTAATCACCAATCGGTAAACTGGTATTGGTGTAATCATAACGTCCCAATACGTAGTGACCCTTCGCATTATCATCCCAAATAATTTCCTCGTATCCTCCGGGTAGCTTTCCTTCGCCATTATCCATAGTTGAATTCCATTGAACTTGTTTCCATTGACCTTGAGCACCCGCGGTTTGCACGAAGGTCAGTGATGCCCAACCGGCTGAATCAGCGCGATATCCATACCCATATCCATCGAAAATAGTTGGATGTGTGTAGTTTCCGAACGGTCCGCCGTGAACACGGAAAGAAATCGGCGCGTGAGTAATTCTGTTGTCGAATACACCACGGTCCCAATCTGCTTCATAGTGGACCTTGTAATCCACGAATAACGGTTGTTCATCGCTTCGGAAATATGTCCAAGAAACATAATCTATCGTGGTATTTGCCCTGACTTCTACAGGTATTGGTTCTGTTTGGGAACCATCGTGATAGAACATCTCAGTTACTTCTGCATAGACATTGTAAGTTGTATTTGGACCAACAATTAGGTCTTCGGGCAATAGGAATTGGCCTACCACGAAGGCACCCGCAGCGTCTGTCAACACATCTACAGTTTCTAGAGCAAGCGTGCCGTTACGGGCCCATTCAATTGTTATCTGAACCGGTAGGTCAGGAGCTGGTTCGAAAACCCCTGTATCGGGGTCTAGCCAATTCACTGTACCTTTGAATATCGCCGGATTTACTGCATCTAACCAGAGCACATTACTGGAAGTCATATTGATTCGGGTTGGAATTTTGTCATCCTCATCAAGGATTCCATCGTTATCGTGATCCCAATCTGATGTGCCGGAGTGATCCTCTTCCAATTGGTCCCAATCTCTGTCCGGTCGTTCGTCGGTGTCGTCGTCCTCATCGATTGCATCCGGTCCGGTAAATGGGTCAGTTGGATTGGCCATTCCTGTGCCATTTCCATAATCGTCGTGGTCCCAAGGATTGGTTGAAGGTTGATCGTATCGGGACGGCCATAGCATAATCTCGTCCTTGTCTAACATCCCATCCGAGTCGTCATCGAGGTCAACATCGTCTCGTAGACCATCATTATCGTGATCCCACGGCGATATGAATGGAGTGGCTGAATTTAATTCCAAAGTGTTGACTATTCCATCAGCGTCCCAATCATCGTCGGCCCAATCTAAGATTCCATCGTTATCGTGGTCCCAGACGCTTTGTTCCTCACCGGTAAAACATAGGATCTCTTGATCTTCATCGAGTACGCCATTGTTATCATCATCGGGGTCTTCGCCGTCTGGTACTCCGTCGTTATCGTTGTCAACGTCGTAGTAAACAGGGAATAGTAATCCTTGACCCAATACTCCCTGATCCCAAACAGATTGGTACCAACCATCATCATCTGGGTCTGTATCAGTTCCGTCATCATCTTTGTCAACACAATTTGAACCGATGAAGAAATTGCCTGATTCTGTTCCACTATCGTCATCTAGGTCATCATTACTGTCGACTTCTAAATAATCCCAGATACCATCGTTATCATCATCTATGTCCCAATGGTCGTACACACCATCGAAATCATCATCTAAATCAGCGGTATCATTAACCATACATGATGGATTCATGTTACCTGGAATTGGAGCCCCGCAGTCATCATCTGGGTCTACGTCGTTATCTAGTAAATCTGCAACTTCATCGGGGAACATGTTGGCGTTTTGGTCGGAAGTCCATTGGAAGAATCCGTAAGTTATCCCTATCCAAGCAGTGAATAAATCACGATTGTTTTTCATCTGATCATAGGTTACTGCGGCCGTTGGGTCGGGAGTGTCGGTTGTGAAATCGAAGTGGAAACAGTTCGAATCACAACTCGGTGCTGGGCTGTTGTCTGGGGCGTCTGTTCCATCATATGGGCCATCATCATATTCGGGGTCCGGCCGGGTTGAGTAAGGTAAGGTGAAGATAATTTGGCCTGTTCGAGATGCCTGATTAATTGGCCACCCGTAAAGGAAAGACAAAGGAAGCCCACAGGCTATTGGTTGGAACCCAAGTTGGTAATACATGTAGAAGATTGAAAGATCGCATTCACCATCATCAGTGCTTCCACCAAACTGAGGATTATTAACATCTAATCTGCCATCTGAACCTTCGTCTTGATCCCACCAGTCGGGCATCCCATCTGCATCCATATCTACGTCTATGCCATTAATCAGAGAATCTCCATCCATGTCAATATCAAAGTAATTATTCCCATTCCAAGGACTCCACTTCATCATAACATACCAGTACATTTCAGGGACTACCCCATTTGAGACCATTTCGGGTACTTCAGTATCTGTTGTTTCCTGGTATCCGTTATACGGAAGAATAAATCCATGTTCTTCGGCGAAAAACGGACTGAAATGCCAGAATTGATCCCATCTTAAGGGTTGTAGCATGGTGTAGGTTGTGCTGTCATCACTACCATCGATTATGTCACCATCTCCGTGAGAGTACCCATTTGAGGTAGAGAATTGGTCTGAGTTGTCGTTATCGACTATTCCACAATTCCCATCATCGGGATCATAGAGATCAGGTATACCGTCGTTATCGTCATCCCAATCTTCGTCATTTGGTAGGCCGTCGCCATCAATATCCGTATCGATATCATTAGGCCCATCGTCTCGGAATCTTGAACCATTCAGAAGGTGAAGATCGTTGTCATCATCCAAATCGCAATTTGGATCTATATCTAGCCAATCTAAAACGCCGTCATTATCATCATCGACATCTTCCCAATTATTGATTCCGTCATTGTCCCAATCGTTGTTGCCTGTGTACGACTTTCGAGTCACGGTACAATTCATATCGGAGTTTTGAGGATTTGGATTGGTTATGCTAGCACAGTTCCAATCTTCAATTTGGTCGGTAGTTGCCATCATGTATGGATCATCTTCGTTCAGTATACCATCATTATCCAAATCATAAGGGATATCAGTTGGATTAAGCGCGGGCTCTCCTAGTAAGTTATCAGCAGGCCAAGCGCCTCCAACATCTGTGTCCATCCAATCCCAGACCAAATCGTAATCTGAATCAATTGCTCTGTATATATCATCATCAGCATCTCTATCGTAATCGATTTCGCAGTCGATGCCGGGGGTTTGAATTGGATGATCATTTGGATAATCTCCAATACCATCTAGGTTAGTATCTAACTGCAGACAAGAATCTGGTATTCCATCGTTGTCATCATCAACATCATACATATCCAGCAATCCATCGTTATCGTCGTCGGTATCCGATGAATCTGGAGACCCATCATTGTCGTTGTCTGGGTCTATGAAATTTGGAATCCCATCGCCGTCAAGATCTCCGTCAATCATTTGAGTAAATGTTGGGTTTCTTGGATGCCAGATATTCTGTTCTTTGGTTGCAAAGTTGAGTTTGACGCTCCCGCCGTAGACGTCAGGATTGAGATCAAATGCGGCTGGTAGTGATTGACTGGTCTCTGGTCCTACTGTTATACTACCTGAAAATAATGGAGAACCGTCAGGATCGGAAAACTGCCAACTGCCTTCCTCATTAAATGTGAACGAAAACGAGCTGCCTGGTGCTATCGACCCACTATCGAAGGTACCATCATCGGCAGTGACATTGTGAGGTCTACTGTCGTCATTGACCCATACCACCGTGTCTCCTACTTCAATGGTGTAAAATTGTGGATTAATTCCAGTGGTTTCGAGTAAAATTGTGATTGTGTCTTTTGCATCCCAAGGAAGTGGGTCGTCCCACATTGATGCCGTATCTGTAATGTTAGTTGTAACAGTGGAATCCCAAGGATGTGAGTCCCACAGGTCGATGACACCATCATTATCGTCATCGTCATCGAAATAATCCTGCATTCCATCGCCATCAAAGTCGCAAGGCCATGTAAATTGGTCTATTCTGCCATCATTATCGTCATCCTCGTCATACGAACCTCGGCCGATTCCATCTATGTCCTCATCCGTCACGCCGTCATTATCGTGATCCATCGGGTTCTGATCTATTCTGTAGCCCGGTCCTACTGGAGTTCCAGTCCAAGGATGTACTGTGGTTGGCTCGACATATCGGTCGGCACTGACGTTCCATGGATCGGCACCTTGAGTGTAGTCAATTGGGCCTTCCAGAATTCCGTCGTTATCGTCATCCCAGTCATCCTCGTCTGAAATGCCGTCGTTATCGTGATCGAATGGATCGGTTCCATAGCATCCGTCAAAGCGTTCGATAAGATCACTAATTCCATCGTTATCGTCATCTAAATCATCTAGGTCATTGATACCATCATTATCGTGATCTTCGGTATTTGTTTGTTCAAGGAAAAAACCATACCCTGGGTTAGTGAGCAGAACGGATGGGTCGGTAATCTTGCCTTGGTACGAGGCTGGATCTACCCAACTTGGATCGGTGAAGGCGTCATGGTCAAAATTTCCCATTACTGTGGGTTGCCCTTGTGTGGCCCCTGTTGTTTGGCCCTCAGCTTGGTAGAACTGCTGATATGCCGTCCTAGCAGGAGTTTCCTCTACCGTTTCGAGGCTGGTTTTCTCTTCCTGGACATCCATGAAATTATACATCTGTGTACTCATTAACATGAGCACTACCATCATGAGTGCTGAACCGCTCTTCTTTCTGTTTTCTCGACTGTACCAAGTCTGTTTCAATTCGTTCATTCCGACCACCGAAGTAGCCTTGCAAAATCGACCTGCTTATCAACGAAACCCCTCGTATGCGCGCGCGAGTATCACGGAAGCCTTCGAGTATCATGCTTCGTTTCGTTTGATAAGACTGATATTTACCGAAGCATATTTGGTCCATATATTAAAAAAACAAGATTCTCTGAATTGTTTTGATGGCGCCAATAAGAATGGTATTGCGATCAAAAATCCACAGAGCTACAGTTACTCAAGCCGACCTGGATTATGTCGGCTCGATATCAATTGATGAGGGTCTTATGGAGGCCGCTGGAATTGTCGAGTGGGAAAAGATTGCAGTGCTCGATATAACCAATGGGTCACGCCTAGAAACCTACGCAATAAAGGCGCCTCGAGGGTCAGGAGAAATCTGCATAAATGGGGCTGCTGCTCACTTGGTCAATCCTGGTGACTTGGTAATTTTGTTAACTTACCAAGGTATAGAAGAAGGTGAAATCGAAAATCATCAGCCGCGGATTGTTCATGTGGATGAACAAAACAAAATCATTGAGTTGGCTACTACAGAATCTAA
>CALEIW010000014.1 GCA_937876055.1 uncultured euryarchaeote | reverse complement strand
ATCGCAAGGGTCGCTTCGGCTTTAGCGGCGGCGGGTTGTGAGCCGATTCGAATCGCCGTTGCTCAACCAGAAGATGTGGAGAGATATGGTGCGGTCTTGCCAGATGGGTTAGAGGTTGAATGGGTGCTGGATGCAGTCACCCATGCTGGGCCTATTGAGGCACTTATCGAGGCCTTAACCGATCCATTAGTCGCTGATACTGATTCAATTCAACTCTGTCCGGTAGATGTACCTTGGGTGACTGCGGATTTATTCTTCGAATTAGAGAAAACTCTCGGTTCTGGAGATTTACTTGCAATACCTGCTGACCCACAAAGGGCTCATCCATTACTTGCTAGAGTTCGGCCCTCTATTGCTTCAAAAATTACTGATGATAGGCGACCGTTACATGTTCAATTCTCTGAGATGGAACACTCGACATTATTGACTGAGGCGGCGATTCTCAGAAATGTCAATACGCCGGATGACCTAAACTGAATATCCGCCTACTGAGAGCCTGTCAAGGACTTCTGGGTAGAGCACATGCTCAACCTTCTTGATGCGTTCTTGTAGGTCTGATTCGGTATCTTCTGGGTGTACAGGAACTTCGCTCTGAGCCAGAATCATTCCGCTATCTACTCCTTCGTCTACCAAATGAACTGTGCAGCCTGAAACAGTTGCTCCATCGGCCAAAGCATCCCTGTGAGCATGGGCTCCTGGATACTTTGGAAGTAGAGAAGGATGGATGTTCACCAAGCGACCTTTCCATCGCTTGACAAAACTCGGGGTGAGGATTCTCATGTATCCAGATAGAACTACCAATTCCACATCGGCATTGACAAGGGCCATGTGGACTAATTCCTCGTGGGCTAATCGCCTCTGTAGCTTGTCTTCGATAATTGGTAGTGGAATTCCATAGTTTTCGATTTCGCGTGAGGTCGCATGCTCTAGGCCACCTGCGCCTTCTGAGTCTGCTAACACCAAAACAGTCTGATGGGTTCTGGCTTCGTCCTCCTGATATCTGAGTAGAGCGGCGAGGCCCGAGCCTCCTCCTGAAATTAGAACGGCTATCCTCAATGGATCTTCAATCGAGGCTGAACGTGGTAGTACGTATGCCTCTTCCATATGTGTCCGCTAGCGATATCCC
>CALEIW010000013.1 GCA_937876055.1 uncultured euryarchaeote | reverse complement strand
ATTCATGCCTCTCCCCGCGACTTATCGCAGCTTGTCACGACCTTCTTCGGCTCTCTAGCCGAGCCATCCCCCAGTCGGGTTGTAGCATTTTTGATTTCTACATACCCACTATAACACATTTATTTTGTGAGGACTGAACACTTGTTCAGTCGTCTCCTCTGGTGTCCAGGCATATCGATTCTATCTGGTCTCTCAGAACACTCCGTCTCCCCGCAGGGCGGAGCGTTCTCGACCACTTCCCCCTGTATGTGCCCATACAAGGGTGCACCAAAAGCAGGCGTGCGACCTACCTTCCGTATATGAACGATGCGGGTCATCCCGATGGGGGTCAGAACGCGTTATAGAGAGCCGAAAAGACTCAGTTCTAAGACTCATCAAAAATATGTTCTATTCCAAAGGGTAAATTTACATCTGAATTTATTGAAGAATTAGTGGGTTTTTCCGTTGAATTTTGCTCTTTTTTTGAGTGTTCGAGATCTATTCCAATTTGTTTAGATTCTTGCTCAGAGTTGGTTTCAGTAGTTTGAGAATCGGAATTATTGTTATTTGGAATATGTTCTAATCCAAAAGGAAGACTACTATGCTCTTGCTCGGGCGGCTTAGCCGAAGATATTTCAGCGCCCCTAGAAGGCAGATGTTCGATTCCAAATGGCAAATCTGGTTGTACCATATTCGAATCTCCACCAAGGCCAAAAGGCAAGTCTACAGAACCTTCTGACTCCTTAGGATTCGGAGATTGAACCTCTACCTTTTCTTCGCTACCACAAAGGCTGCAAACCCCCGATTCATTCAGAACCATAAGGCAGACCGAGCAGGTTTGCATAATCGATGTAGAGGATAATGAGGTTTGATAGTATCGTATTGATTAATCAATAATCATTCCAATTCAAAGTCAGGCGGACTACTTGGAGGTGGACCATATATCATCGGGGTTAAAGATAATGATAACAACATCATACCTGCTATAATCGCCATAGGGATTACATCATTGGACCATTCTATTGCATACCTAACGACGCAATAAGCGGTGGCTAGTGTTACAGTTAGTATCATGATTGGGAATCCAGTTTTGAAGAATCGATTGAAGGAAATGTCGTAACCGGCTTCTTCTGCCAAACCTGCTGCTACAACATTCGCTGAAGCCCCGATTATTGTACCGTTACCACCTAGACAGGCGCCAAGCGCTAAGGCCCAAGCAAGTGGACCTAAAGCTAAGCCTAGTTCTGGATTTGAAGCCAATTCAATTACGACTGGAACCATAGTGGCTGTGTAAGGGATATTGTCGATAAATGCAGAGGCTATTGCAGATACCCAAAGCAATAGCAGCACTGCTACCATCAATCTATTACTCTCATCAGCCTGTTTGATTGTATCAGATATACCATCAGCAATGGCGTCGATTAGACCCATAAATTCGAGCCCATGTATCATTATGAATAGGCCCGCGAAAAATATGATTGTAGTCCATTCAACGGCATCAAATTGCTCCTCTACATGATGTGGAGAAGTAACTAGCAGCATTAGCACGGCACCACCCAAAGCGATTGTTGCCACAGTGAAAATTGGGTGATGGAAACTAGAATGCGCGAAGAAGGCGAATATTACCAAAGCAAGAATAGCACCTGATTTCTTCAGCAATTTTTTATCTTTTATCCCATACCTGATTTTCAGCAGTTCAACATTACGATGTCGTTCCCCAGAAAGGCCTTCCATCTCCAACTTCTTTAACAGCCAAAATGAAGGCGCCATACAGATCACTACAGCCGGGCCAACATGAATAATGAAATCGATGAAGGTTATGCCTTGACCTGCTAACATTTCATTAGAGGAAAGTGCTTGTGGTGAAAGTTGGGCGCCGATAATAATGTTTGGAGGGTCACCGATTTGAGTTGCGGCACCGCCAATATTTGAGAACATTACTTCTGCTATAATTAGAGGGATTGGCTCAATACCCAATACACGTGCTATTTGTATAGTGACTGGGACAATCAGGAGTATCGTAGTTACGTTATCCAAGAAGGCCGAGAATACTGCAGTGATTGTACAAAGAATAATTGAAAGTCGCCAAATTGAACCGCCGCTCATTGCGTATGCTTGTACAGCGGCCCATTCGAAAACACCAGTTTTCCCAAGAATATCAACTATGACCATCATGCCGATTAACAAACCAAGTGTCTCCTCATCAATCCAAGTCACAATTGTTCCTAAATCTGGGCCCGGTCCTATCGCATGAAGTGTAATTACTACTATTACCGCTCCAATCGCAGCAGCCAACGATCTGTGGACTAATTCGAAAATAATCAAAGCATAGACACCTAGCAAAATTGCAAAGGCTGCTGGAATAGCCCAACTAGGCATTTCTGGAGCCACCCATTGGTCACTACCAGTAGAAGCACCCAATACACTAGGAATGAGAAAAGTTGTCAATAAAGTTGGGAGAATCAGTCTTTGACTGATACCCGTTCCATTCAATGCCTTGCTCATAGTTTAACCCGATGTTGATTAGCATATAGATAATACTAACTTCAGGGCTTCCAAAATACTGCTACATTACCTCTGTGGAAAACTAGAGTTGAGTCAGTTCTTTGCGCTAATTCAGAGAATAGATTGGTTCTATCCGTTGCATCCTCTACAATTCCTTTGTTTGCTTTTATCTTGACCAATTTTCGTTTGTTCAACTGATCGATGAGTTCCTCGACTATAGCATTGGTAAGTCCATTCCTGCCAACCCTTACAGAAACTACGAGATCTCTATCATTGGCCATCCGTTTTATGTGATTAGGCACAGACGTCATAACTATTCCACCTTGCAAATTTTATTGCGATGAATTCTCCCACAATCTAAGCAGGTTATCCTTCGAATCCCATCTTGAATTCTAACCCTAGTATTTTCTCCGGGCCTAAGCACAGTATTGCACGATCTGCAAATTAAATCTCGAATGGGGCTTCCAGCCCTTACACCATGCCGCTTTGACACCCTGAGCAAATCCCTAGCCGCCATGTTGGAAATTTCCTTGTCCGATTGCATAATTAATTCGGACAGGTGCTCGATGGATTCTTCGGCTTTCTTCATCCTATTTTTGGAGCCTCGGCCTCTTCTACGACCTGACATAAACACACCTCATAAAATTCTAGAGACTGCCGCTTCCACTGAATCTCCGACCTTGTTAATTGAGGCATTACCATCTATTTTGATTAATAATCCTCGCTCTGAGTACCAATCCGCAAGAGGAGCTGTCTGCGCATGATAGGCCTCCAATCGAGACCTGACAGTTTCTTCAGTATCATCTGGTCTTTGGATTAACCGATCCGATATCTCGGCAGGAGCGGGATTGAATTTGACGTGGTATATATCTCCAGTTTCTGAATCCATTCTTCTTCCAACAATTCTTTCCACGATTGCATCATCCGGAACTTCTATGGAAATTACAGAAGATACTGTGGCTATCTTATCGAGAGATTCTGCTTGTGGAATTGTCCGGGGGAAACCATCGAAAAGTACTCCTTGTTTGGCGTCATCCTCCTGCAATCGCTCCTGAATTAAGCCAATAATTACCTCATCGGGCACCAATAATCCTGCGTCCATAAATTCCTTGGCAGCCATCCCCATTGGAGAACCTAGCTTTACAGCTGCCCGCAACATATCGCCTGTGGAGACTTGTGGCTTACCAGTAAGTTCCACTATCCTACCCGCTTGTGTTCCCTTTCCAGCACCGGGAGGCCCAAAGAGTACTATTGACCCTGTCATTGGCTTCGCCAGCCGCTTCGTGGTCTTAAGTCAGTGCCTGAGTGCAATCAGGTATTCTGTTCATACCAGAGATGGCCGTAAGCCACCCATTGGTCCATCGTCCATCCTTCAGGTAATCCACCAGGAGGAAGAGGCATTGCACCAGGAGGCACAGGCACAGGGGGAGGAAGCGATGGAGCCGAGGATGAAATAACATCTGTGATTTCATCGTCACTAACGGACTTACTCAAAACCTCTCCTGCAGATCCTGTTTCTAGGGCCATCGCCATTCTTTCAGTTTTGGAACCAGAATGAAGTGCCGAACCCGACGGGATTAATTCCTCATCAGGGCTCAAGTTGTTTTCAGATTCTTTTCGCATACGAATCAGTACAACTCCTAAGCCAGATAGAACCACCAGGAAGACTATTGCAAGGGTCCACTTAGGCAAGCCTAGCGATACCATCAAGCAACCAATACCACTACACGAGTCGTCTCTAGATCGGGATACTTCCAGAAGAATCTCATTATTTGTAATTGTAGAGTCTGCTCCGCTATCAGTAGAATTCGCCCAGAATACGAAACTCGCCAAGCCAGGTGATGCTGATTTGCGAGGCGATGCTTCTACAGTAATTTCGACGGTTTCTCCAACTGGAATTGAATCCACTGTTGTTGGATTGATTTCAATATTCCAATTTGACAATTCACTTGCCTGAAAACTAAACCCTGAAGGTTGGTTTCCTAGATTGGTAACAGAGATTATGAACGCACCGGAGGAACCTGATTTGATTTCATTAAGCGTCATTGAATCAGAAGATAGATCTACGTAAATTGATGGCATAATCTCCACATTCAATTGAAAAGTATGAGTTACAGTTTCCATTCCTGGAGTGATTGCTTCAACAATTACTGGGACGGTTAGTTCCATCATTCCAACTGGTAAGTTACCGGGTACATCCAAACCTACGGTTACAAGAGCCTCACGATTCATATCTAGTGTTGATGGAATAAGTGATTGGAAACCACCAACCCAATCCTCTGGCAGAGTCCCAATGCTCCAAGTCAGAGATAACGGTACGTTTCCTGCATTTCTGATCCAAACCTCAGTGGTTCCGGTTTGGCCCAATGATAGGGAAATCGTAGAATCCTCGGATGCATCAAGGGCTGCGATTTCCTGGACAATGAATCGGGTTGCGTTTACGACCATCTCACCACCTTGTAGAGTTGTTCGAAGTGTCAATGTATTCCGGGTATTCATCTGGGCATTTTCTGGCACCATCATCTGAACAGTAACCGTTGCTGACTCGCCTGCTTCAATCGAGAATTGCAGTTGTTCTGTTGTTTGCTGTTGACCATAGACCAACTGGGTCGCCCATGTATTCAATGAGGAGCTAACTGTCATTGTGAAATCCATTCTAATATTTCCGTCATTAGAGACGATTACATTAGTTTCAGACATGTCGCCATTTAGAACTGCTCTATCTTCTGCAAGCGCTAAAGCCCCCAATAAGGTCCCATCTTCATCTTCTAAGTCTACTTCGTAATCATAACTCTCGAAGACGGTAACAGTAGCAACGTCCGTCTTCGTTACCGAGGAATCTTGTACGGATGTTGTTGTACAAGTAATGTCCTCTGTAATCCCAGCCGCTGGTTCGCCTCCATCAGTGGCTGGGATTCTAACATGTATAGGAAGCGGAAGGAATTGCAATCGACTAAGCGGATCCAAAATCACTGATGAAGAGCCAGTATTTGCGATATTGACTAACCATTGGTTAGGGCTATCACAACTGACTGAATATTGTGTGTCTCCATTACCTGTATTCCTTATCGATAGTGAATAAGCGGCGGTTTGTCCTGGTTTAGCACCAAGGTCATTTCCAGTTCCTGCCTGTATTGTGAATAGGCCTTCTACCCTCTCAACGACGGAAGTAATTCGGATGGTGTGAGAAATAGTTGGTGCGTCCTTATCGAATAAATTCAAGTCATTAACAAAATTTCCAGGAAGAGCATACCTTGGACCAGCGGGATTTTCTAGATCGGCATCGACATCTTCCAAAGTTAATGTGACAATTTTCGAATCACCGACATCCCCGGATGCTGCAAGGTCCCAAGGGCCAGTTTCATTGAGTAACTTCCACCATTCATCAATTGGAGATTGTAAAATTCCTTGATCGTCAACCTTCTGGACAGGTGTCACCGATAGACCGACAGAAATAGCAGAAGTACCTTCGTTTTGCAGCAGGAATTCATAGGTTAGCAAACTACCTGTACTAGGGTCTAATGTTTTGGTTAATGCCTGTTCGAGGTCAGAGGTAGTTACAGGAACTGAACCATCTTCCATCAGTGGAGTTATTCTGACTCCGATTTGGGATATTTGAACAGTTAATTGATAGTGATTATTGTTCACCCCGTTGTTTTCATCGTTCAACTCAACTACAGTATCCTCAGTATCAATCCTCAATTCAAGTAGATGGTCACCGGTTGTTTGGAATACGTGAGGGAAGGATAGGGAAGTTGTTACTCCAGCACCCAAAGAAGTCTTTTCCAAAGTGTAGAGTATTGTCCCCTCAGTTAGGTCCTCAATCTCGATAGTATAAGCACCGCTGGGTTGGGTGGCTTGGTTGCGCCATGAAGCCTCAATTAGGATGGTATCTCCTTGTAATGGAGCCAAAATCGAAGTACTCAAAGAACCTTCAAACACAGTTAGGTCTGCGACTAATTGCTCCTGTAATAATCCAGTAGAAACCAATGCGAAACTTTGGGTCATTCCACCTGCATGCCCAACAGAAATACTCCATGTTCCACCATTTCCGGCTGGAATCTTAATTCTTTCAACATTATTCAATCGGTCTGCTACTCCCCCAGTTGTCGAATAACCATTGGAGAATAAATTTCCATGGTATACAGTTCCATCTGGAGAGGTTGCCGTTAAATCTAGGTCGTTGACTAATTTTGCAGCGCTTTGGTTTGCGATTACTGATGCTTCTCTATCTACCCAAGCTAGGGTTACATCGAATTCAGTTGAAGAGTCAACAACAAAGGTGTAAACGAAACTATGCCCCGGATCTAGTTCCCGACTGTCATCGAATAATATATCCAAATCAGTTCCATCTTCATTTGGAGTAATTGAATTTGCAACGTCAATTTGACCCCAACCTTCCGAAGGGTTTGGTATATTTGCAGCGCCAATATCCTCGGCCCCGTTAATCAATAACGCCTTGACTAAATCTGAACTCGGCTCAGTAATTCCAACGTCAGTTCTTAGGTATTGACGCACCATTGTAGCACCACCTGCTGCGACAGCGGTAGCCATTGAAGAACCATTCAAGGCCATATAGAGAGGAGTTGTACCATCGGAATGTGTCGTAGAACTGCACGACTCACCTTGGGCACTACTCGCTTCCTCAGCCCTAGCAGAACATAACATAACTCCTGGGGCCACTAGATCTGGTTTGATTCTGCCATCCAGCGTTGACCCTTTTGAAGAAAAAGCAGGCACACTTCCTTCGGGGTCAGACCCCATAGAACCAGTTGTCGAAGCACCAATGGTGAGGACGTTTTTAGCGGAACCAGGAGGTGTCACCGTGCTCGCTCCGTCTTCGCCAAGGTCTCCAGAAGAAAAGAGAACCAAGAATCGAGGGTTATCGACAATGAAAGCATCTGCGGAACGCGAATCAGAACTATATTCTCCGACTAAGTTCTCGTTACCCCATGAATTGGTTTGAATCCTAGCAGAATTCTGCCAAGCATGTGAGAACATATCGTAAAGTGAACCCCATCTAGCTAGGATTCCTGAAGAGTCGACTTCGAGCTGGTAGAAATGGAATGTGGCTGCTGGCACCATTCCTAACGCAGATACGTCACCAGAACCATCACCGAGAAGTGTGGCGGCGACGTGAGTGCCGTGTCCTGAATTACTGTCTAATGCTGAATTATCGGGTCCAAATTGATTGTAGACCGCTCTAACTCTCCCGTCGAAATCCCCATGATCTGCATCTAAGCCTGTATCTGAGATTGCAATAACCTCACCACTTCCATTTAGAGTGTTGGCCGAGTTAACTAGAGCCTGGTTGATTCCTGCAATGTCACTTGCAACGGAATTATGTATTGTTAATTTTGAGGCTTGGTGGATATGTAAAATTCGTCCGTCCATGGCGAGAATTGGAATCCAAATTGCATTAACTGACTTTGGTTGACATAGATGAGCATCGCAAATATCTCTTGCCCCTACCGATTCAGATACAGATTCAAGATCGGCTTGCAATTGCTTGAGTTCCATGTTGGTTAAATCAGGTGCTGGAGTGATATCGAGGTCTACAGTGATTGCATCCCTGCCAGCAATTGAAGCGATCTGAGAGCTCACCCTCCATGCAATCGGCAACTCTCCCGCCCATCTTACCCCATCCATAGAACTCAATTCAAGAAGAGTTTTTGCTGAGTTGAATTGGATTGGAATTTTTATTATGAAAGTATTATCAGGAATTGTTTCAATGATCACCATGCCTTTGTCCTGTAAATTTTGTTGAAGAGATGTCAAGTCTGCTGTACTTGATTGTACTAGAGCGAATCGCGTTCTATCGAGGGCGTGTAAATCAACTATGTTTTCGGGGCCGAGTGGTGTCGGGTGTAGAATAGGGTCGAAACTACCATATGGAGAATGGATAAGTCCAGAACTTTGCTTTATTTGATGAGTACCGAAAGAGGCGCTTGAAAATGGTTTAAATTTAGCATCAGACTCTTCCATTTCGTCATTTTCAGAGTCAATTTGAGAGTTTAGATTAGAGGCAGATGTGACCCCTACAGACCATCCACTCAATAGGAGCATGAACAGGGTAATTAGTGCAAGCCGGCGGTCAGTCACGAGTCAATCGGAGAATTGAGGGGCTTTTGACCGTTCATGTTGATTGACCTATGGTCAAGTCAAAAAAAGATGGCTCCGAATCTAATCAAAGGTTGTAATAGGCATCGATTGAAGCATCGGTTTTCGCAACCGAAATTTTCCAATCAGTTTCAGTTCCCATGAGTGCGCGGATGCAATCAATATTCTCTGGGATGACATCACTTTCTTGATGGATAGCTTGGAAATAATATAGGCGGTTTCCTACCAACTTAACCCCATCTTCCCATACAAAGATTTCATGTAAATCGCCCCACTTTCTGCCGATGTCGCGAGCCATTTCCATTACTTCGGCGGTTGTGGTAATCCGATTCTC
This sequence comes from uncultured euryarchaeote, assembly GCA_937876055.1. Taxonomy (GTDB): domain Archaea; phylum Thermoplasmatota; class Poseidoniia; order Poseidoniales; family Thalassarchaeaceae; genus MGIIb-O1. The sequence goes on along the minus strand of CALEIW010000013.1, from coordinate 1,202 downwards.
TTCTCCATGCATCACGATTACTCTGGGTTGTTCTTTCCACATTTCGATAATTGATTCTGTAGTCAGGCCATGCCCTTCGGGTAAATCCGCTATGATTGAATGAACATGCATTATTGTGGTAGGGACTGCAACAGCTAGTGAATTGATTTCAATTTCTGGCTTGACGGTCATTACATCTGGACCATGATGGCTTGGTACTTTTAGTACAGGTTTGATAGCGTTGATTGGCCCCTTCTTTGAATCGCCAGGGTCAGCAGCACGTCGGATCATCGTGCATTCAACCTTCAATGAGCTACAGTGCTCGTAAAGAGGCACCAAGGTCCTTGAAAGTCCTGTGGTATTGCAAGATACCACTCTTGTTCCTTCAGCATTCAAATTTGCTGCATGATTTGCACATGAAGTGTATGAAAGGCCTGTAAGATCGTGCTTCTCTCCGCCTTGGAAAATATGTTTGATACCGGCGGCTTTGTATTTTGCTAGATTACCTGCACCCATCTTACCGGGGGCGCAGTCGATTACTACATCCGCTACCGATAGAAGATCGGAAAGCCCACCTTTGCACTCATACCCCTGTTCGGCAAATGCCGCAATTCTTTCGGCATCATCGAATGTACAGTATAGTGGAAATCCCTTTTTTACAGCTAAATCGCAGCCGAAAGAAGGGCCTGTTTTGGTGACCCCAATTATTTCCATGTCATCCTGTGCATCTACAGCATCCGCTACTCTTTTTCCGATTGTTCCAAATCCGTTAATTGCGACTTTAATTAATCCCATGGTGTAACCCCATGCGCCCTTTGGACGGATTGATGCCGTAATCGAACCTCTATCAATGATGCTCTTCAAAGACGCTGCGGAAAGTAAACAGAAATATCGTAATCTTCACTATCTACTTACCCGTCAGAATGAAGACGGTATCCACTCCGTAGATGGCTGGAGATAACATGCGCGACATCACCGCGAAGAGTGTCAAACTAAACAGAGACCTCGATAAGATGTTGCAACAAGCACTCGAAAGAGACTTGCTGGTCCGCATCGGATGGGGCAAGCAAGGAGACGAGAAACCCAAGAATGGAGAGATTGGTGTTATCACCCATCTTCCTGAAAAATCCAGAGTATTACTTTTGGGTGATTTGGGAGAATGTGCAGGGGCGATGAATGATGGAGGGACCTTCACTCTTCAGGGAGGTTGTAGTTCAATGTTA
>CALEIW010000012.1 GCA_937876055.1 uncultured euryarchaeote | reverse complement strand
GACCCTCGCTTTCACCGGAGTTTTTCCGTTGACATCGAGGGTGATTTTTTGGAATGGGCAGACAAATCTAATGGCCAAATAGACGCGACAGCCTCTTTGATTCTTTGCGATTGGTCTAGTGTTGCGGAATGGAGATGCTGGGATGGTCGATTATTCCTCTACGTTGAACCAATTCTCCAGGATAGTTTTGAGGACGCAGACGCATTCCTAAATTCAGATATTTGGGCAAGACTAACCGCTGAGTTATCTAACAAAGATAGGCAATCATACTCAGAGTCAGTAATCTTAGATTGGATGCAAAGGAGAGAGAAACTTGGAGATACATTGAACCCTGATGAAGACCCTCGTATTTTACCTACAATGGAATCCCACAAGTCGTTGACAGAGAGTCTATTTGACTTCATTGAATTGTCTCAAGAAGGAGGTCTGAATTTGTTAATCGGCCGAGAATATTTAGAACCAGAAGAATGGATATTGAATGGGAAAAATTTGCTGGAGGCTCTAACATGACAGATTTACCTATGGAACCAAGCCCTCCCTCAATGGCGCCTGATTCAGGGGTTGTTGTACTAGGGAGGTTTCAGCCATTTCATCTCGGTCATGAGTATATGTTAGAATCAGCTTCTAAATGGAGAAATGAAAACAACCCAAATGGACCTCTAATAATAGCAATCGGTTCTTCTAATCGCCCTCAAAATTTGCTAAATCCTTGGACGTATGAAGAAAGAAGTCAGATGATCGAATCTTGGGCTAAATCTACCAAAATTGAAAATTTCCAGATTTGTTCAATTCCAGACATTGAAGACCCACCTAATTGGGTTACTCATGCTAGCCAATATCATGGTCAAGCGGGTGTATTGGTGACTACCGATATGGGAACCGCAGAGTTGTACACCGCATCTGGCTGGGAAGTAGTCCTGCTTCCTCTTGAACAACGTGAACGCTTTGAGGGATGGAGGGTCAGAGAAACGGCCAGAATGCTCAGCACTATCGGCGATCAAGATGCAATCCGAGAAGTCCTTGGGACGTTAGTCCCCATGTCGGTTCTAGAGCACCTTATCGAAACCAATGGTTTGCATCGACTAGCCTTCATGGGGGAAGGTGGCGAGCCAGTTGGCTAATCTGTCATTCATATTTTTCCAACCTGTAAAGATGATAAGTGTCCAGAAATCCACTCATTTTCTCCGGATTACAGCCATCGCCAACAGTGTAGATGCCAAAACTAGAATCACAGAGAAACCAGGTAATGTATCATCTTGAACATCTTCTTCCACAGTTGGTGTTGGGGGAGATGTGTAAACGATTTCCAACGAAATTACATCATCTAGAGATATTGCCGACCAATTTCCTTCGAAGTTGATACCATTTACATCTATCGTGATTTCTCCTCCATCCGATGTGTCTATATCAAGTAATTTTGTGGCACTCAAATTTTCCCCCCATATCTCAAAAAAATGATTCAAGGTAAGTGTGTTTTCCACATTTGTTACTACGTGAATCGCTTCCTCTCCTGAGTAAATGACATGGGTAGATTGTCTGCATAATTCGGTGTTGAATCCAACATAACTTGGAATTGGGACATATTCTTCGTCAATAGTAATCGTCAGGTACATATCTCGATATGTGGTTTCAGCCCAATCGAAGCACTCTTTGGTCACGTCTCCCTCAATAAAAATTGAGGAGGATTCCATAGTTTCTTCCTCACTGTTGTTTGTTAGTGTTGTCAGAGAAAGTAATTCTTCCTCTGAGAGAAGAGGGTATGAGCCGTTTGGTGAAGGAAACTTTTCGTTGATTGCTTTCATCATATAGTTGGCTAACAGTCCTTGCCCAACTGAAGTCGGATGCAAAGAATCTACCATTATGCAATTTTTAGCACAAACCATCGGGGGACTAGTAATTTCGTTACCTAAAATCGTTCTAGCGGATGCATTTTGTAAAAGGTCATCAGAGGCAGTCATTAAATCGAAAACTTGTACATCATCCCCATATGTTTCTGCGATTTCATCTAG
>CALEIW010000011.1 GCA_937876055.1 uncultured euryarchaeote | reverse complement strand
AGCAGTTGCAAGCATAGCTCTAGCCGGACTCATCAAAGGTAGTAATGCAAGGCAGGTTCACGAGGCTCAGTTACACTGGGCACGAGCTGGATTCCTAATCGGAACCATAGGAATTGGATTAGGTGGATTGTGGGCATATACAGTTCTCGACTGGGGCGGATATTGGGCTTGGGACCCAGTCGAGACAGGTTCTATTCTACCCTGGTTTGCGCTGTTGATGATTGTACATGCTCGTGCGCGAACCGATTCCGAAAAAGAATCAGCAATAATCGCATCACCAGCCCTTGGTATGCTCGCTGGGGCGCTTGCAATCCATGCAACTTTAGTCACACGGGCAAATGGAGTATGGGCCTCAGTACACTCTTTTGTCGGCAATGAGGAAGCAAGAGAATACAACGACCCGTACATACGAATTGTACAATTATTCGATGATGGTGCTGCTGGTCTAGAAGTAGCGGCATATTTCCTAATTATGATTTCACTTTGTTTTGCAGCGTTCTTGTGGGTAGTAAAACAACAGGACAAACTGCTTGATTCATCTTCAAAGAGTTCGATGTTAATTGAAAATCGCCAACTCTCTATTGTTCTGCTAATAGCAACCATTGCGTTGGGCATTTGGATGGGTTCAACGGCAGTAACTTTCGTCGGCGGAGCACTGATGTTTTTACTAATCAAAGGAGATTCCGAGAAGCCTCCTGTGGCTTGGGTCTTTGGAGGAGTATTCCTGATGTTGTTCGCAAGTTGGTCTTGGGCCGCAACTCTACAACAATCGATTCTTGGGATGTTACTATTCCTTGCACCATGGTTGATGTCAGCGGAGGAAGAGGAATCACCTCTAACGAAACTATTCAACGATACTTCGGTCCGAATGAAAGTCGCGAGGGCAATTCCTTGGTATTCAGCCGCTGCCTTCTTGACATTGACTTGGTTATTGCTTGCAGCCGAGATAGATGGAACCAGTTTAGCCGCTCACGAATTCTATGGTTCGTCGATAATTGTCTTGGCGATTCTAGCGATTACAATCTACTCTCTCGGCAAGAGCATCGATGCAAAGCGTGGAAACGCATTCATGGCTACTACACTACTCGCCTCGTTACTATTCGCATATTACGCAGATGAGTTCTCTATTCCCGGAGATCCACAACTTATGCTCACCGATAATATCTCACGAGGCGCTCTTGCCATGTTCATGCTAACTTGGTTATTTGTCGCTCTCCCTCCTACCGCAAAGGTGGTTTTCACAACAGGACGTAGGGTATTGCCTAAATTGCGTTCCAAAGGAATAACGGCGAAATCTAATTCGGCGCGTTTGAGATTACTTGGTTCCCATCTTGCACATTTGGGACTAATTCTCCTTCTATTGGGTCATGTGCTTACTACCACATTGGTAGACCGTGCAGATCCAAGTCATTTGGTAACTCTCGAAAAAGACACTCCCGTTGAATTCAAAGAATACGAACTAACCTTCCGAGATACTGTATTGTGGAGTGAGGAAGACCCTGAATACGATTACAAAATTGGAGAAGGATTCGCTGGATTTGTAATTGAGGTGACAAAGGATGGGGAAAAAGTCGACGAAGTCACTCCTGGAATTCTTCGCTTTAATTTTGCAACAACCCGCTCGGAAGTCGATAGGATGGTTCGCCCGAGCGGAGATATGATTTTCATTCTCGACCAACAACAAGCGGAAATCAGTCTATCCTCAATGATGCGTGGTGAGGTTGATCAAGTGGAAGAAATCCGAGTAACAGTACACGATTTACGGGGTTCTCACCTCGTCTGGGCTGGTTGGGGCCTAATCATGCTGGGCGGCCTTGCAGCCTTGCTCAGTAGTAGCCCAGTAGCCTCTCAAGAAGATGAATAATCCGGAATATTCTCCCTAAGGGAGAACCGTTTGTATCAAAAAGGGAAGATAGGTCGGCGGGTCGCCCTCAGGAGGCTTATCCATGGACAACGGTGCAATCGTTCATATCGAATACGACCTATACAACGCTGAATCTGGCGATCTTATTGAGACTACCAGAGAAGAGATCGCCAAGGAGCATGATGTCTTCGACGAAGCTCGAACTTACGAGCCAATGATTACCGTAGTCGGCGAAGGTCGTCTAATCGCTGGATTTGAAGCACACCTCGCGGAAGCAGAGGCTGACAATGAATACACATTCGACATCGAGCCTACCGAAGCATACGGAGAGCGCGACGCATCTCTTGTGGAAACGATCTCACAGAATGTATTGCTTCGCAGTGTTAGTGATCCTAACATGCTAGGAATCGGCGCCCCGGTCGAAATCGGCGGCCGTAATGGTGTCTTGCAGATGCTACGTGCCGGACGTGCTCGTGTCGATTACAACCACCCTCTAGCGGGTACTACACTGCGCTATACCTACACCATCGTCAAGGTTGTAGAGGACCGTGCTGAGCGTGTTGCTACACTTCTACAGATGAATACTGGCCGCTCCGACTTCGAGGTTGAGTTCGAAGGCGATGATGTCACCATCACACTACCAGATTCAATTGCATACGACCAGAACTGGGCATACGCCAAGTTCTCCTTGGTACGCGCACTGCGTGAGCACCTAGAGGTTGGAACCGTGATCTTCCGAGAAGTTCACGAGCCACGTGTCGCAGCTGATGAAGAAGAGTGATTGTGCCTCTCGGTACTCACAGGGCACGTCAACGCCTTACGGCTCAGTTTACCCTTTTGTCGTCATTGAGGCGACTTTGCGAGATACCCATTGGTCATCAATGTAGCAGTTAATTCAAATCAAATGAGAAATATCGAGAAAATAGGAGTATCCAGAATGATCGATGAGGATTTGGAAGGGGGGGAAGAAATCCACGAAGGTAGTGACAATAGTCCAACTCTAACAGGAGATGTAGCCTTCCTCCAAGAGCAGCCGGAAATAAGTCAAAATCCTCCTGATTTGCAAAAGCGAATGATGAACAAAAATCTTCAATTCTTCCTAGGAGTGTTGGCCTATCCTATTTTGTTAATCATTGCAGGTTATTTCTTTTTTGAAATAGGCTGGGCAATTGGCAATTATGACACTGGGGTTTTCATCCAGTGGACTGTAATAGTGGGAGGATATGTAGTTGGAATTGTTCTTGGCTTTACTTCAGGCCATAGATCATTTGCTTGGGGAATAATTGCTTCAATCGTAATCATCCCATTCTTGATTTTCATCCTATTTTTAATATTGATTTTGTTATTAGTATTCAGTGATCCTATTCCAGGTATGTGAATTTGATCTTCTGGTGAGTGTGCAAATTAGAGAATTAATTCATTCTATTCTCCGTTCGGTTGAAGACTGAGAGGCGACCCAGAATGATACATGCGCACGCGGCTGACAGTGTCCAGTTTGCTGCTGATGCTGTTTTTCTCCACCATTAGTGCTGGTTGCATGGGTTTAGTTATGCAACGTGAAATCATGGAAGATATGCGTGAAGAACCGTTGGTTATCAATAAAGACGAGTCATTCTTTTGGGAAGTGATCTTCACCTCAGAATCCCTTGACCTTGAATCCGTTCAATACACTAATGAGACCCCGATTGTATTCGACGAGACGGTGTCCAAAATGTCGATTACCTTCCGTGCTGAATTCCCTTATTCCACTCTTCTTGACCTAAACGAAAGCAATGAACTCCGATATATCGAAGTGAGGGTTTGGGAGCCAGGTGTAAAGGAATCTGGCGGTAATCCATATTGGGAGGTAAGGGCCACTCAGGATTACCCATTGGAGAGATTCGATTTCTCTGATTTGGCAAATGGTAAGTGGACGGTGGAAATTGATGCTCGAGGATATGGAGCCGACCTCCCGTTAGAACAACTTTCTTTCCATGATTATTTCGAAATGACGCTAACTATTACCAAACCATGTGTACAGTTTGCAGAAATCCATCAAAACGATGACTGTACCGATTTGTCAGTACTCGAAAACCAGTGACTTTGACTTCTACGCCCCTTTGGGGCGATGCGTAGCGCTTATGAGGGGAGGTCAGGTCGCCGCGCCACTGAGGATACACCATGAGTGAAAATGAGTCCCCCCTAGTACCGTATGATGTCTATGAGACACACGCGGTTCACATCGGAACAAATCAGA
>CALEIW010000010.1 GCA_937876055.1 uncultured euryarchaeote | reverse complement strand
TGAAACCCACCGTTCTTGGCATTGATGCGAGTATTGGTAGTGAGCAAATAGGAACAGATTTGAATGAATCAGAATTACTCAAATTGCTTTCTGAACACGATTGCGAGGTTACTATTTTGCTTTCACCAATGGGTGGACAAGGCTTCCTAATTGGTAGAGGGAATTTACAACTCTCACCTGATGTTTTGAGAACTGCAGGAATTGATTCAGTATTGGGAATATGCACCCCGGCCAAGCTGCTAACAGTGCGTAGACTACGCATAGAAACCGGCGATTCAGATCTGGATGCGGAATTCGCTGGAAAGCGCTACATGAAAGTATTACAGGGATATCGTACGACTAGGGTTCTACCCGTATCAGTTGACTGAATTATAGGGCACCCAAGTTGACGAACTCATCATAAAGGAGAATAAGATGGAAGTATCATGAAGGTCAGCGCACTAAATTTATTCTTACTCATATTCCTAGCCACCCTTACAGGGTGCACCAGCTCGGAAGAGGGCTCGGCAGAGGCAGAGGCTTACACTGGCGAGTTCAAGATACTTGCTTTGCATGGAGGTGGAGACAGCCCAGAGGGGCTAATGGGTCAGCCTGGAATGCAGGACCTGATGTCCGACCTCCCAGAGTTCGAGTTCTTCTTCGCAGATGCCCCTGACCACGACAGCATGTGCGATCAATGCTGGTACGCTGATCCTCCAGGGGGGAAAGGAGAGCCTAATGAGGATAGGGCCTGGGCGGACATTTCGATCGAGTATCTAGACGGAATAGTACAGGAGCATGGCCCCTTCTACGGCATCCTTGGATACTCACAAGGGTGCCCGATGGCGACTGTTTACATCGCCAATTCCAATTCATCCTTCGAGAAAGCATTCCTTTTCAACGGATACCTGCCTACGACTCACTCCGGGCTCAACGACACCATCAACGAAGTAGCCCCTCTGGATGTAGATGCGCTTATTTTCGGCGGAGACAATGATGTTTTCATATTCGGGGTAGAAGAACTCGCAGGTGTTTATCAGGAGCCGACCATAATAATCAGCAGCACCGCGGATCACCATCTACCATCTTCAGACGATGAGACATATGGGGACGTGCTTGCATTTTTCAGACAAGGAACAAATGGAACCCTCTGAGATGTTACCATCATAGCACCTACCCTTTGATTCTCTATTTTTTTTGAATTTCCGGAACAAGTTTCATTTTTGAATCAGGGAAGGAAGTAACATGCTCGAAACGTCTGTTGAAGGCTTCTCGCTCGAAAATCAATCCAGAAATCCTCAAGA
>CALEIW010000009.1 GCA_937876055.1 uncultured euryarchaeote | reverse complement strand
TTCGTTTGCCTGCAAACTGGAGATTTAGCCTCTAATGAAGCATACAATTCAACAGTAACTGTGCCATTTAGGGAAAGAGCCTCTACAATCGGTATTCCTTGAACATCGACGAGATTTTCAGGTGCCCCTGCCGTCTTGGAGAAACTTGCGGAACCTCCCGGTATTCCAGTAAGGATTGGCCAATCTCTACGTAGTTCTGGTATCTCTTCCGTCCCATGCAGGAAAATATTGTGATTTTGGGGGATGCTGAGTTCTAGGCCAGGGCCAAATTCTTCTACCCCTTGGCCACTGGTGGAGCCGGCTGCAAAAGTACCAACGAGAAGTAGGAAAATTGCTGCCGAAAGCGCTCTTGACCTTAACAACGGGTAACACCTCTTACCCCACCCCTAATTAGACCGGCATTCAAACCTCGCGCTTCTGTGAGTTCGACCAAATCGTATTCTTTAGGTTTCACAAACGCTTCCTCCTAGAGGAAGCGGATGTGGAAAAATATAGCCATCAGGGCACCTGATAGTGTTGCTAGGAAGTTTACAGTGTGCTTCCCAATCAGTCCTTTATTCTCAAAAAGGGCACCTAAAATGGAATCGATTTGGCAACCAAGCCAACCTATTGCTGTAAGAACTACCAACATTGTCAATAAAGGGATTTCAACATCCGTAATTGAAGCAAGACTGGCCGACAGTGATGCAATTAGTACGGCACCACCAAATGCCGCAAAAGTGCCTGTTACCGACATCCCTCCATTAGTTCCAGCGGGTACTGCTTCTAGATTGATGATACTTCGAGTTCTAGGATCTAGGCTTCCAATTTCGGAAGCTAAAGTATCGGAGGCGGCAACAGAGATTGAAGCGCAGGCCGCCAAGTAAGCCCATTCTGGTTGGTCAAGAGCAAAATTTGCAATTGCGACTAATGAAGCAACGCCACCATTTGCCATTACATTCCGCCATCCACGGGCTCCTTTGTTGTCCTCTGCCAATCTTAAGGCGGCCTTTTCTTCATACTTCCACAATGTGGCTAATGAGCCTACTGCGAGGAATGAAATGAGAATTGTTAACCATGTCCAATGACCGAACAATGACACTGTAAGTCCGACTAATGCAGCAGCAATTAATCCAGTTCTGTTGAGCATTCCACGCACTGCGGAGAGCATCGTCAAGCCAAATACTAGGCCAACCGAAATCATCTGGTCAGTTGTGGGGTCCATGTCCTACCCTACCATTACGACGTCAGAGGATGATGAAGGATTCCCTAAAGCGATTTAATCCGCAGGTAGAGAACGTACCCCCTTCAATATACCGCGAGCGAGGATTAGTAAAACAACAATCAGTACTGAAACCCAAGCCATGTTTAGGATAAACACGCCACCCAATCCAAGCCCCAGGGACTCTCCCAATTCCTCGACACTCACCAATGTACCATTCCAAAATGCATGCCCGGCGATAGCGATTCCTAAACAAGCTAGAACATTCTTTGCAGGTAATATTCTGAACCCATCTTCTTTCCGTAGATTTGCAGCATCCCACGGGGTAACCAATGAATGACTGACTTCTTTTTTCTCGACACCAGGGGCATCGATTAGTTCTCCTGTTTTCTTGTCTATCAATTTCCAGTTAGACTCGGCCTCGTCTTTTGCCAAAATTTCTTCAAAGCTAGGTCTAAATTCATCAAAGCCGGAATGATCTCCATCCCCATCTATGTCGAAACCTAGATTTTCTGCAAAGTCGACCGACTTAATGCTAAACCGATTAATCATCCACTTCATTTTCTTATCCGCATCTGTAGATTGGGAGTAATATCCAAGCCCAAATCCTGAGATTCCTGTCCACAACCCGTGTGCTGGAATTGAGCCAATGCCTCTCATTAGAGCTGTTAGGGTTAGAGAAGGAGCACCACCAAAGGCACTTCCCAAAATATAGGCAAGATTCTCGATTAACGCAAATCCTAACCCTACGGTAAATCCCACTTGGAACCCCTTTTTTGCATTACGAATTGCAGGTAAAAACAAACATACTGCTAATAATTTGAAAATCTCTTCACCTATTGGTGCACTAATGGCTGCAGTCAAAGCCATTACAGTAGAATCCGAAAGTCCACTGGGAAGAAATAGAGGGAAGATGAAGCTGTTGACAATTAACGCAGGAAGAGCTGAAGCCATACCAGCAATCATCCAGGCTTCAGCGTCCCTTCTCTTAGTTGGTAAACCGATTATTTTTGAGGACGTAGCCCACCAAGCAAAAACTGGAATAGAAAATGCAGCTATAGAGAGGAGAAGAACGGGCAAGAAAGAAATCAGGTAAACGACGCCAAATAAATCCTCTTCTCCCGATGCAAATGATAGAATTAGTGGAATAGATAACATCACACCAATTACCAATATTGCAATGAAAACACCCCAAACCTGCCCAAGGGGTGGCATGTCTAGAGTCGAGTCGTCCGTGATTACAAACCGCTGGAAGATTGTTCGTTGAGGAGTCTTGAGGGAACCACCCTCTGGCAACGGATGGTGATTCTTTCCAGAGGAGTCTGGAGTTGCCAACCTAACTTGAATCAGCTTGGGTCTATGTAGGATAATTAGGAATGGAAGAGGAATCAAGGAACAAATTGCCCCTAGAGCAGTAATCTCAACCACTCCATAAATTAAACCAGTAATAACAAAACTAAGCCCAAACCAAATCAAAATAAATGCAAGAATCACTGTCCCCAGCATCCTCCAGTAATTTTTCCATGGCTTACTTTTTGTAGCCAATTGTATGTTCCCAGGTGCTTGGGTTAGAGGCACTGGATCTTCCAGCAAATACCTCTTTCCAGTTGCATCTGTGATTATCCTGGACATGGAATCACCCTGGTGCCGCTCAGATCGCCCATCACTCGCGACGCCCAAGGCATCCGGTGCGGTTCCTCATCACAGCGACAAGACCCGGTAGATTAGGTCCCATATGAGGTTCAGCCTTAATTTCTAGCGTGAACCCATGATTGCACCGCAAGCGCCACAATACAACTCAACCCGATTGTTGTCCTTCTGCATCGACCACTCCCCACAAGCAGGGCAAGGAGGAAGGCCCTTTTCACTAGGAGCTACTCTAGGCCCTGTTCGGCGCTTTTTCTTGCGGGGAATATACCATCCACCCTTGGGTTTTTTGACCTTCGGCATACTATCAGATATACTTCACATCAGGGGGTGTCTCAAGACACTTTTGCACCGTTGATGTGAAGTGGTTGTTCAACTCCGAACGCACATGGATTGTGTTGTGATTGGGGCGGGTGTATCCGGGCTCTCTTCTGCAATCCGTTTACTAGAGGCCGGTCATAGTGTTCGAGTTTTAGCTAGAGAGTTTTCACCTGATTTGGTATCGGATGTGGCTGCCGCTTTGTGGTACCCATTTCTAGCTCATCCAATCGAGAAAACAGATCGCTGGGGTGCTGAAACTTATACTGAATTAATCAGATTAGGTGAAGAAGAACCTATGTCTGGAATTACAATGAGATTTGGGAGAGAATACCTTCGTGAGGTTGTGGAACTTCCCGGTTGGAGAAAAGATATCACTCACTTCCGAGTTCTAGAATCAGACGAAATTCCTGAGGGTTGGATTTTTGGATGGGAATTTGAATCACCAATTATTGAGATGCATCACTACATGCCTTGGCTATTACAACGAACTCGTGACCTAGGCGGAATAATCGAAGAAAAGGTAGTGGAAAATTTAGCCGGAATTTCAGCTGAAGTTATTGTCAACTGTAGCGGAATCGGAGCAAGAGAATTATGTCAAGATACGGAAGTCAAACCAGTTCGTGGCCAGATTATCTACATTGATCAAGACCCAGGATTTGGTCGGTTCGACCAGCAACCAGAGACCTTGACCTATACCATAGCTAGAAGGGATTGTACAGTACTTGGAGGAACAGCGCAAAGTGACGATTGGAGCCTTGAATTGCGCGATTCTGACCGTGAAACAATCCTACAAAAATGCGAAGCAGTTTGGCCAGAACTCGACCGTAGCAAGATTATTGGAGAATCCGTCGGACTACGTCCTTCAAGAAGTGAAGTTCGTCTAGAATCTGAGGTAGTAAATGGTACCTTAATCATCCATAATTATGGACACGGAGGCGCAGGAGTAACTCTCTCATGGGGTTGTGCTGACGAGGTCGTTTCACTTATCGAGGGCTCCTAATGGATGAGAAATCTGAGATTTTTGATATAGTCAACGACAGTGACAAAGTCATTGGATCTGCTAGTAGAAATGAAGTTCACAAAAGGGGTCTGAAACACAGATCAGTACATCTACTAATTTTCAATAAACAAGGATCAGTACTATTGCAAAAGAGGTCTATGGAAAAGGATACATTTCCTGGAACTTGGGACTCTTCAGTATCCGGACATGTAGATTCTGGAGAGAATTATGACGAAGCCATAATTAGAGAATCCTGGGAAGAATTAGGTGTTAAATTCGAAGGAGTTCCTGAGAAGGTCTTCAAAGTGGATGCTTGTAAGGAAACCGACAATGAGTTCTCTTGGGTTTATCGACATTTTTCTGAAGGTCCGTTTTCACCCAGTGAGGACGAAATTTCAGAAATTAAGTGGTTCTCAACAGAAATTTTGGATGATTACAATCTACGCGACTCAACAGTATTCTCACCAGCATTTTCATTAATTTGGAGTAAACTAATGAATGATCCAGAGAACGATTCTAATACGCAGATTTAGTAGTTGTAATTACTACCGCTCCAATCTTGTAGGGATCTCCATTTGAGGATGGGCGTCTGTCTTCTAATCGGCCCTTCCAACCATCTTCGATTGTACCGATTGGAATTCGAATTGAGGCGCCTCTATCAGATACACCATATGAGAATTCGTGTATACTTTGAGTCTCATGAAGACCGGTTAGCCTCTGCTCGTTGTGTGCCCCGTAGACATCGATATGCTTCTTGATATTCTGACCAAAGGCCTCACAAATCTGACTCATGAGCTCCTCTCCACCTTCATCTCTCATTCTTCCATCACTGAAGTTTACGTGCATTCCTGAGCCATTCCAATCTGTAGCACCTAGAGGCTTAGGATGCCACTCAATGGAGACACCATATTTCTCTGCATTTCTTTCTGCGAGATACCTGGATACCCAAATCTGATCGCCAGCTTCCTTTGCCCCTTTGGCAAAAATTTGGTATTCCCATTGGCCAACAGCCACTTCAGCATTTATTCCTTCGACGTTTAGACCCGCTTCAAGACACATATCCAAATGTGCTTCTATGATATCCCTACCGTATGCGTTCTTTGCCCCAACAGAACAGTAAAACTGCCCTTGAGGAGTCTGGTCTCTTGGGAATCCTAGAGGTAAATTAGTCTCGGGATCCCATAAGAAATATTCTTGCTCATACCCGAACCAAAAATCATCATCATCTTCCTCAATCGTTGCTCTCCCATTCGTAGCATGAGGTGTCCCGTCAGCATTCAAAACTTCACACATTACCAAATATCCATTAATTCGATCAGGGTCTTCGCAAATGAAGACCGGCTTTAACAAACAATCAGAATCTCCACCTTCAGCTTGCAAGGTAGATGAACCATCGAAAGACCACATAGGACATTCTTCAACAGTTCCACCGAAATCTGATCTGATCATTGTTTTGCTTCTCATACTCTGCGTAGGCTCAAAGCCGTCTAGCCATATGTACTCAAGTTTGGACTTAGAGGTCATAAGGAATACGCGGTATTATGCGGTTATTATAATTCACCATGTGAACAATAAACGTGTTAATATATGCGCAATGTATTATATTAATTGAAATTAATTATACGTTTGTATAAAAAAATAAATTATTTGTAATAAAATGAAAAAAAATTACCAAAATATCCTTATCGATCTTGACAAACGTCAAGTTATGGCCTTAATTGATCCGAACGCCTGTCTACATTCTCGTGGATTTAGTGTTCGTATTTGGTGGACGTGCCGAGATTTGAACTCGGGGCCTCTTCCATGCCAAGGAAGCGCGCTTCCAAGCTGCGCCACACGCCCAGTGAGATTACGACTTGCGACGGCCATTTAAGGAGAACTGAGCAGGCAACGGCATGAGTGAGGGGCCTGTCTCGTCCAGTCCAAACGGGCCCCCTGATTTGCCAGATGGTATCATGGAGGAGTTATCATCCAGATTATCTCGTGATGATGCACCTTTTCTGCGACATCTGCCAAAGCAACTTTCCTTGCAGTGGGCTGATGCCTCGGATAATCGCTTAGGTTACACTCGTTTTGAATTTGATCATCACGAACTGTTTCGCAGGCGTAGACTGAGGGGTTCACCGGGTCCGATTACAATCGCCCTACATCCAAGATTGAGAGATGATGAGAAATTATACCTACACACTTTAGTTCATGAGTTACTCCATGCTGCAGGGTTAGTCGACCATGGGAACCGCCATAGTGAACTAGTCAATGAAATAGCACCGGCCCCAAAGTTGTCTGAATCACCTGTGTTGAGAAGCATGCGAGAAGAAGTTCTAGCGGAACTACCTGAACAGTCCTGGATTTGCGGAGAATGTGGCCACACATGGCAGAGAAGAAGAGTCTCTTTACCTCAAAGATGTCCAAAATGTGCTCGCCCATTTAGTAGTCGATAAGCGGTTTGAGGAGAGATTATTCCGGCAAAATCACCATGAACTCCTAGCCGGTAAGACTAGCCAATGGAATTCCCTCCAACACCAGATGATATCTCTAATTTGGTTGACGATTTCATCGCTGATTCTTTTCCAACACTGATGGCGATTATAGCCATCGCGGCCTACTCTGGGTTCGTCTTCATGTTCTACAGGCTTCTAGCGAGAAGAGATATTCTGAATCTGGACTTAAGCAAATATGACCAGACAATGAACGGAAAGATTCGGGCCTTCTTTAGGACCGCTGCATGGTTAATCCAATACGCTCTGGCGATACCTGTTCTAATCGGCTTTTGGACCGTTGTTATGGCAGTGATTCTAACCCTCCTAGCTGATGGAGATGATCATGCCAGGAATGCGTTGCTTGCCACAGCGGTTGTAGGTTCGGTGCGAATCCTATCTTATTGGACTGAGGATTTGTCTCGAGATGTCGCAAAGATGTTACCATTCGCGGTTCTTGGTGTATTCTTGGTTAGTTCAATTTCTGTAGAGTTCAATGAATTCGAAGAATTGATCGAGAATCGAAATGAGTTGGCTCAATCTTACCTCAATAGCCTCATTTTGTTATCAATCTTAGAGACTGTATTGCGTATCTATCATGGCCTTAGAGAATTGATTGGTGGACAACGCAGAGTAAACAAGAAATTGAAGAAAATGGCAAAGGAAACAGGTCGCTCAAAGTCTGATATTCGTGAAGATATGCTGGATGATGGAATACTCAATCATAGCACTGGTGAAGACGTCAACGAGTAGTGTTGATTTACCTATCTGAGTAGAATCTTACTCTAGATGACAGGGTGCAGGTTTCACAAAGGGGGAGTGCCGCGCATGGCATGGGTGCGTGGTGTAGTCTGGATATCATGCTGGCCTTCTAAGCCGGTGACCCGGGTTCGAATCCTGGCGCGCCCACCACCATTCTCCTCAGAATGATTCCGAAGGTATTCACCGTTTACATCAAATACACCAAGCAGGTCGGCGCGACGCATGAAGCGAGGTTCCCGTGCGTGGAAGAAGGCTGGGAA
>CALEIW010000008.1 GCA_937876055.1 uncultured euryarchaeote | reverse complement strand
CCTCAGCGCTTCCATTTTTGTACAAAAGAGGATGAAGGGCTGTAGTTCCAGAAATTGGCACAATGGTCTTCAGGTATTCACTTGCTTGAGCCGCTGCTTCCCATTGTGTGGCTCCCTCGTACGACTTACCGTAAAGGCCGACGTGCCCATTGCTCCATTCTTGTGAGCCAAGCCATTCCACTGCGTGATGAATACCCCAGCCCTCTCCTGCGCCTCTGTAATCGAAGCAGCCGCTGGACAATTCTGTTCCAAAGACTGCGACTTGGGCTAAGGCATATCCATGTGGAACAAAATTACGGAAGATGAATTCGCCGCGTCCGGCACTTACTACGTTTGTTGGGGATGACTCGCTTCCCTGTGGTCCGTAGTCATAGTATGGGCTTATGATTGCAATAACAGGCACCTGTTCTCCATCTAGAGTATTGTTTGGAAGCCAATAAGAAAGATGGACTGTTGACTGCGAAGGCCCAGTTTCCCAAACATCGCTGGTATCTACCTCGATGAAAGCCTCCTCAACGTCAAGGGCGTGGTATGGACCAGATTCTAGAAGGTATGACATTGTGTCATTGGTTTGCCATTCTAAGGTATATCTTTCCCAAATTGAAGGATAGGGATTTTCTACGACTTCTTCTGTGGCTTCATCGCTACCCCAGAACATGCAACCTGAGAGGCTCATCGCTAGCAACATCAGAACCGCTGCTCCCGCGTGTGTGCGCCGCCTCATGGAGGCGGCGGACGGAAGCAGACATCTCAACCCTACGGATTCAAAGCCACACTGCTAGGCGTAATTCCATGGATGCGGAAACCGTTCACCGTCGTCGTTGGGCGATTCTTGGTGTAATGAGTATGAGCCTCATTATTGTCATGCTGAATAACGTGACATTGAATGTCGCACTTCCTGAACTCTCAAAGGACCTGAAAGCAGACAATACAGAGCTACAGTGGATTCTGGATGCTTACGCTTTGGTTTTTGGTGGTCTGCTCCTTGTTATGGGTGCATTGGGAGATAGATTTGGTCGGAAAGGGGCGTTACAAATCGGACTCTTATTGGTTGCAACAGCCTCCGCCCTTACTGCGACTTATGCTACCACTTCTGGAGAGGTCATTGCGGCTCGCGCAGTAATGGGAATTGGTGCTGCTCTTGTAATGCCGGCAACCCTCTCTGTTGTGGTAGTTGTATTCCCTCCTGAAGAGAGGGGGAAAGCTGTCGGAATTTGGGCCGCTATGGCCGGAATCGGTGCTCCGATTGGATTGCTTGTTGGGGGATGGGCTGTTGAGAATTACGACTGGCAAATGGTCTTCTGGATCAATGTCCCAATTATTGCTCTGGCACTACTTCTTGGTATGGTTCTAGTTCCTAAATCCAAGGATAATCAAGAGCGCCCTCTAGATCCCGTGGGGGCGTTTCTATCCACAGGCGCCTTGGTTTCAATTCTCTACGCCATAATCGAGGCTCCCAGTCACGGTTGGACCTCGCCCGAAACCATTGGAGTTGCTGCACTCGGATTGTTATTCACGCTCGTATTCATTCGATGGGAAAGGCGTGTTGAACACCCTATGTTGCCGATTGAGTTCTTCTCTTCCCCTGGCTTTTCGATGGGGTTAGTTGCAATCATGTTAGCATTCTTCGTAATGTTTTCATTCATGTTCACCCAAATGCTTCACTTCCAATTAGTAAGAGGGCATGGTGCATTGGATGCCGCGCTCAGATTCTTACCTCTACCATTGGGGTTGATGCCAGCCGCGGCTAATTCGGATCGTTTGGTTGCTAAATTTGGAAGCTCTAGAGTTGTTAGTACTGGGCTAACTCTAGTTGCTCTAGGAATGATTCTATTCACCACTGTTACGATTGATACCGAGTATATTCAAATCGCTGTAACTTTCTTCCTTCTTGGATTTGGTATGGGACTAACTATGGCACCATCTACTACGCTTGTCATGGATTCAATCCCCGCAGATAAGGCAGGGGTAGGGAGTGCTACAAATGATGCAAGTCGGGAAATTGGAGGTGCCCTTGGAATTGCCATTGGCGGTTCGGTGTTAAACGAGTATTACCAACGTAGTCTACAGATTCCTGAGGGTTTGGGAGTGCCCGATTCGATTCTCAGAGAATCCTTTCCGGCTGCTATAAGGATTGGAGGGGATATGGTGTCACAAGGCAATATGTTGGGGGCTGAATTAATCCAATCGGCACAACTTGCATTTGTAGATGGTATGATTGCTTCCGCTTGGGTAGGGGCGATTATTGCCCTAACAAATGCCATACTAGTTTGGAGATATATGCCCTCACGAGCGATCTATGAGGACGAGTGATTTACTTCATCCAATTAGGCGTCCACCAATTCGCTTTACCTAGCAATCTCATAGTTGAAGGTACAACAATCGCTCTGACGATTGTTGCGTCGACAATTACTGCAACCATCAATGCAAGACCGATTGATTTGATGATTAGCACATCGGCTAAGACAAACCCAAAAAAGACAGCGACCATGATTGCTGCTGCTCCTGTAATTAGGCTACCAGAGGCTTGCAACCCCTCAGCAACCGCTTGTGTATTGTCGCCAGTCTCTTCCCAAGCCTCATGGATTCTAGAGAGCATGAGAACCTCGTAATCCATCGACAGGCCGAAGGCTATTCCAAACACCAAAGGAGGCACTACTAGGTCTATTGGTTGGGCAGAATAATTCAGTACATCAGTTAGTAATCCGTCTTGGAATACTACTACGATTATTCCGAAGGATGCTGAGACAGAAAGGACGTTCATCAGAATAGCTTTGATTGGAACGAGGATTGAATTCACTTGGATGAAAACGAGTATGACTGTTAGTAGAAGTACAAAGGAAAGAACTGCTGGAATTCTTTCCACTAGATGTTCTTTCAGCTCGACTTCAAAGGCGCTCCAACCGCCGATTAAAACCTCCATTTCCTCTTCGTCTGCGATTTCCATCATATCCCTAACAATTCGCTCCGATTCGTCAGAACCGCTTTGATGTTGGATAGGGACGGAGAGGCGCATGATATTTTCAGAAACCGATGCGAGCCATTCGTCTTGGGCTTCCTTGGGCCAATCTGCAAACTCTTGTTCGAACAAAGCAGTATTGCAAATTGGGTGTGTAACTCCGATTACTCCCTCAATTTGATTGATATCTTGACAAAGAGGCGTGACTCTTTCAGAGAAAGTAACTGAAAGGGGCTCGTCGCCCTCTTCGAAGACTATGACTATTGGAATACTTGACGCAGTGTAGGCCGGGAATTCTTCGGTTAACATTTCGAATCCAATTCTAGATTCGGTGTCTGGGGGCAAGGCCTCGATTCCGCCCGCACTGAGTTCTACTCTGAGGAACGGAGAGGCCGCCAACAACAATACAACAAGAGCTGGAACAAGCCATCTGAGTGGTTTATCCATGACCTTTATTGAGAGGTTTTTCCAAAATTCCGTCTTACGGTTTGCACCAGGAATTGGTACCGGTAAGGAGTTGACCTTTGGGCCAAGATAGGAAAGCATAGCGGGTAGGACGGTGAATGAGTAAAGCATCGCTGTGGCTACTGCAAGGAAGGCTCCCATTCCCATCGAAGGCATGTGGGTGGCTTCGAAGTAGAATAGGCTGCAGAGCCCCACTGCTACTGTGGCCCCCGAGAACATAACTGCTCGACCTGCTGTATCCATCATCGTAGCGATTGCTTTCTCAGTGGATTCTCCTTTGGCAATCTCTTCTCTAAATCTGCTGATCATGAATAGGCTGTAGTCTATCGATACTGCTATTCCAATAAGAGAAATCATGCTCACTGAGTACTCTGTTAGACCGAAGAACCACCAATCGGATATCCAGTAACTGATTGCTGTGGCTAGGGTAAACATCAGTAAAGCCACTACTAATGGTAGCACTGCGGCGGTAAAAGTGCCGAAAACGAAGAGAAGAATGACTAGCGAAATTGGAAGTCCAATTACCTCGGCGCGGACAGTATCGTTTTTCATCGAAGTATCAAAATCGTCGCCGATGATTAGGCTGCCTGTAACCGTCACATCGAGGGTTTCACTTTCCATAGACCTCAGTGTAGGAATCATATCAGAAACTTCTGATTCTGAGCCAGCAACTGAGAGATATACTGCTGTTTTTTTGCCATCAGCAGAGCTATGGGTGTCGATTACCTGTTGGTTTGTTGGATCGTCATAGATTGTTGATATGCTAACTATCTCGATATCTAATTCTCTAATGGAGGCGACAAATGCTTCGACCTCGTTTTGGAATTCTTCGTCTTGCCAAGTCTTCTCTTGATGAGACAGGATGTAGGTTACGGAATTTGCCGCTGAAACTGTAAGTTGTTCGTCTATGAGGATGAGGGCACGTCCGGAGTCGGTTGTTGGAGGTGGGGCATTTCCATCGATGAATTCCTCGCCCTGGCTTAGAAGACCTACTGAAAATAGCAACGATGCTACTGCAAACACTACCACTGTCTTACGATTATCGTGGACATAGAGACCAAAGTTGTACAACCTAGACATGTTACGATTTGCTTGCGAGCAAATTGTAGTTATAAGCGGATGTTTTTCGAACTCAAAAATCAGTTGTAGCGCCTGTTCAATTCAGAGAATAATTGGCTTGGTATTTCCGAACCAATTGTCATTCGTTCGCCGTCTGGATGATTGAATGAAAGAGAGGTTGCGTGTAGGCACAATCTGTTTACGCTGGCCTTACCAAAACCATGCCGTGTATCTCCTGCAACTGGGCAACCTAGATGTTGCATGTGAAGTCGGATTTGGGCCCTCCTTCCGGTGTCTATTTTGATGCGGATTAGACTATGTTCGGGGCCCACTTTTTCCTTCTGCCAATGTGTTATGGCTTCTCGGCCTCCTCGTCTGCCTTTCTCCACCAGTCTTACTCTTTTGTCCTTGGTTTCTAGAATGCGGAGTTTGATTGTTCCACTTTCCTCGGAGGGTTCTCGGTGCACAACTGCGTGATAAATTCGCTCTACTGAGCGGTTTTTGAATTGTTTTTGTAGCATGTCTTTGGTTTCTGCAGAACGCGCGAATATCATACATCCTGACGTTTCTCTATCGAGTCTGTGAACTAGATGGGTGCGAGTTTTTCCATTCTCCCAAGCCCATTTTGCGACTCGGTCGAACATCGTATCTAGTTCGCCTCTGTCGGTAGCAACGGAAAGAAGTCCGGCTGGTTTGTTGGCGAGAATTATTTCTGTATCGTAATACAAAATCTCCGGTTCTGGAATTGTTTGTTTTGGTTGGGTCTGTGGCTTGTCGCCATCTGCTTTCGAAAGCACTTCCACCAACGAGCCTTTTCTCACTTTCATGTTCGCCCGAGTCGCCTTTTCTCCATCAACTCGGACTCGGCCATGATCTACCATCCGGCGAAGAGAGTTTCTCTTGGCTGTGGGATGAAGCGCCGCCAGAACCTCAAGGAGTATTGTTTCCTCTGTGGTTTCCACACTGGGGTCGGGCATATGCTCCGCAGGGGCAAAATCAATTCAAACTGACTGTTTAGACAAATATCCGCGCTACTCGGTGATTTGCGCCATCCGGTCGCTTAGTAGTAGAAGTGCGGAAGCCCATAGCCCGACAAATATCCCTAACTGCTCATCGCCGTTGAAATATATGCCAATGCTTCCGAATATAGAAGCTAAGCTAGCAAAAAGCCCTAATTTTCTCCAATCCATGATGTATTTTCACCTCCTAAATCGTAAACGCCGTTTGTCTTATCGCGTATAGAGGTGTGTCTTGGAAAAATTGTTCCTAGCTGGGGGGCACACTGGAACTAGTCCTTCCACCATTGGTCATCTTTGGGAAGGATCTCAAAGTCGTCTTGGCTATCCAAAGTGTATCCACTATCTGAGAAAACACGTATGCTCCAGTGGCCCTCGGATTTTTCATAGAATCTTGCTTTGTTCAAATCTATGTCTCTCAGCCAGTGCCAACGAACTCCCTCCTCTCCATGATCGGAGTCTTCGCTGCCACGAGGATAGATACCTACCCAAGCATCATTGCTACTAGGAGGGTTGTTGATTCTGAAATACACGCCCTTGTTGGTGGTAGCCTCTAAAATATCGATGCTCGATTTTTGACTACCATCTTGTTTCCTGTTCCTATTAATACCCCAGATCATTAACAGGCTGATTAACGCGAGGGAACTAATGCCCGTCATGATTGAGCCGCCAATTATCATACCGATGGCTCCAATGACTTCTTCTCCATCTTGGATCCACATGACGGTGGCTTTTGAGCCATCAGAATATTCTGCACTAATCGTTGTAGTGCCTTTCATACAACCATAGCAGGCAACTCCAATTTTGATGAGGTTTCTTCCATCCTTATGTTTTTGTTCGACGGGGTCGCTGGATTCGCATTCGCCAAGTTCGAACACTTGTCGACTTTCATCTGGAGGGTTGACTTTCTGATATCCCGTCCACGGGTCAGACATCCAGCTCCCTGAGTGGGTGGCGCTCACGATGATGTTTTCACAGTGGTCATAGATGCCGTTATTATCGAAGTCCCCCAGTACCGCCTCGATGAAAATGATGAATCCCTGATCGCCCATGTCATCTACATCGAAAATTTCCAGAGTGGCATTGGATTCAGATTGGGCTACGAATGATTCGGCTGAAATAGACCCGATGACAAGCAAGATTACGCCGGGTACCAGGAGTAATACGGCGAACACGGCCACGAATTTTGTCCACCGAGGATTTGGCTTGCCGGATTCAGCATTATATCTGGCCCACGAAGATATGAGGCCAAGCCAAGAGCCCACTGCCAAGAATCCGCCGATGCCCGTCAAAATCGCGCCCGGAATTATCATTGCGAGTCTATCTTCGCCCTCTGATACTGATCCTGTAATGAGAAGCGGTAAACCGGGAAGCAACAAGAATAGACCAATCCAAAATGCGATAATCGCTGGACGCTTCTTTGACCCTGTGGTCACCTCATCAATCTGTTGAGTCGCAACAGTCTGAGTTGTATGGTGACTATTCGAAGCTCCCGCGGGAATGGGGAATTCGCCATGTGGCTTGTTGTGCGTGGCATCATCACTGCATCGGAAGAGCCCTGTACCTCCGGGCTGCGCAAAGAATGCCGCGTCTTTCGGTGCGCCGCCGCCTCTATCGTTCCATATCTGTCCACCCAAGGGTTGCCTGCTCGGGCTGAGGCAGGCCAGGGCAACACAGACCACGTCCTTGTGTGAGGGCGGGGTTTCGCTAGTTGTCCCCA
>CALEIW010000007.1 GCA_937876055.1 uncultured euryarchaeote | reverse complement strand
CTTTCCAGTTGGAAAGTCCCGAAACCGCGATTCTTTGGCTCATCTGTGGGGCATCAACGACGATTGTCTCAAACTCTCCTCCCTCTCCGTCTAAGTTGAACCTATATTTGGTAGAAATTCTAGTGAGTTCCCCAAGTGAATCTCGGGTGATTTTCTTACCTAGCCATTCCTCTCCTAGGCCATCAGTAGATACTGAAACTATTCTAACATCAAATCCATGCTCAATTAGTGAATGCATATGTTCCTCGGGGTCATGGTGCCATAGTGGACAGTATGAGATCAATCCTAATTTTTCACACATACGCTCAATTCGAGTTTTTTGGTAATCTGAACGGAGTGCTCCGACCACTAACGCATCAATTTCTAGATCTCCAGTTTGGAGTACTAAATCAGCAGGGAAACTAATCGAATCTGTATCGTGTTTTACCTTGTCAAAAGCAACTTTTACATCAGTTTCCCCTCTGATACCATATTCTAGGTCTTCGATTTCGTCGTTTTCTGTTCCATCAGATAATATAGGCAACCATGAGGTTCCAATCGAATGGGCTTGAAGACCTGCGAGGGAAGTGTTTGGTAGTTGAAACATCATCGAGTCATCGCTAGTTATGTGAACAGTGACCATAGCTTCGACTTTCCAGCCTTGCATGATTGCCCACCAGCAGGCATAGGTGGAATCCTTCCCACCCGAAGACAGAACTGCTACACGCATGTTCTTCGGATATCGCATATATCCATCAATTAGACTATTCACCCATCACAAAATATGGGCTGTTTATGTTACATGATTTTTAGCAATCATGAGACAAGGTACCGGTCAAGGTTGATAAGAGGCCGGCTTAGGACTTAACTCGATAGTTATGCAGCCGAGCGGACGAGGATATGACCATGGAGTATCTACCTTCTCACCTGATGGACGATTGTATCAAGTGGAGTACGCTCGTGAATCTGTAAAAAGAGGAACAACTACAGTTGGTCTAAAGTTCCGAGATGGAGTTGTTTTAATTGTCGATAAAAGAATCTCCAGCAAGTTGGTAATCATCGATTCTATAGAAAAAATGTATCAAATCGATGACCACGTAGGATTCACCACATCTGGGCTAGTTGCAGACGCCCGCCAATTAGTCGATAGGGCTCGTGTGCAATGTCAAGTAAATCGAATGACCTACGGGGATGCAATTCCGGTTACTACATTGGTCAAGAAAATGTGTGATTACATGCAATCATTCACTCAATACGGTGGAGCTAGACCGTTTGGAACCGCTCTACTAATCGCTGGAGTAGACTCTGATGGAGTGCATCTGTTTGAAACTGATCCATCTGGAGCATACCAATCATATCACGCTGGCGCAATAGGTCGAGGAAGGTCTACTGTAATCGACCATTTTGAGGCAAACTGGAAGGCAAATATGACTCAAAATGCCGCTATCAAGATGGGGCTTGAAGCCCTCAGGGAGTCGATTGATGAAGATTTGAATCACGACGCAGTTGAGATAGCAATCGTAGATGGTAATGGTTATGCAAAGATGAGCAAAGAAGACACATTGGCCCATCTTGATAAACTAAGTTGATTGGGAATATTATCCCGATTGCTCTAAGGGCTTAGGCGAGGCTCGCCGTTCATGGTAAGTCTTGATGACGCAGTCATTGCCCGCCTCGAAAAAGGCGGGAATAGATATGAAATCCTCGTTGACCCGGAACTGGTGACTCAGTGGAAAGAGGACAATAATTCCGTTGAAATGGAGGACATGTTGGCTACTAGCGAAATATGGTCAGATGTTAAGGCCGGAGATAGGCCTACGGCTGATGCTTTGGAGAATATTTTTGGCAGCACGGATTTACACACTTGTGTAAAGAAAATACTAGGTGAAGGAAGCATACAACTGACTACCGTTCAAAGAAAGCAAATGATAGAGGACAAACGCAAACAAATTATCAATGCAATAGCGACCACTGCTACCGACCCGAAAACACGTGGTCCTCATCCGCCTACTAGGATTGAAAACGCGTTATTAGAGGCTAGATTTAGCGTCGATCCTTTCCTTTCAGTTGAACGTCAGGTACAAGACGCAGTAGACGCTATTCGATCATTAATCCCTCTGCAATTCATTACTGTAAGGTTGGCTTTTCGAATTCAAGGAAAGGACTACGGAGGAGTACACCAATTACTCAGAGATTCTATACAACGTGAAGAATGGCTTTCAGATGGCTCTTGGGCTTGTGTGGTAGAATGCCCCGGTGGGATGAAATCAGATCTAATTAGCAGGGTCTCAAAACGTTCCTCGGGATTAGATGTGAAAGAATTAGACTAAGGAGCCAACTTTCTACACACCGTAGGTGTGAGCATATACGGTTATGAAGGGTGGGTCGGTCGCGCGGCCCGATAACATGAGTGGAGACAACGGCGCGGACGGACCGCGCAGATCCCGACAAGCACCCCTGCTTGTCGCCCCTGGGGACGACCTAGGCGATTCTGGGGAGTACGAAGCCGGACATGGTGTTCTTGCCATAAACGGTCGGTTGCGTGCTTTGAAGCAAGGAAGAATGAACAACCGAGGCGGAACTGTCTCGATCGAGCCACGACGTACTGCGTATGTCCCGCGGCCAAGTGACCTCGTGGTAGGCTACATCGAAGGATGCACCAGCAATATCTGGTTCGTCGACATAGGTGGGCCATTCAATGCCATTTTACCAATGAGTCTTGGGCCATCTAAGGCAGAATTTGGTGGAATCAGAAAGGTTCTCGATATAGGAGATGCAATCCTTTGTCGAGTTCAAGAGGTAGAAGAAAATCATTCTAGCGTTGTGACGATGAAAGGTATGGGTCTGCGTGCAATTCGCTCTGGAAGCGTTGAAGAAATTGATCCACACTTACTTGGTAGACTTATTGGCCGAGGTGGTAATAATCTACGCCAACTCAAAGAAGATACAGAGTGTAGAATCGTCGCTGGAGACAACGGCCGAGTTTGGTTGGATGGTGACCTTGCTGGAATTATCAACGCTAGAGATAGACTCAACGCTTTGTTAACCGAAGCAAAAATAGATGATTTTGGAGTTGATGCCTGATGGGCGGCTATGGAGATGTACAGTGTATTGATGAAAACGGAATGAGACTTGATGGTCGAACCAAAGATGAGGTTAGGCCAGTGTCAATTGAAACTGGAGTGGTTCCGGTAGCCGATGGCTCCGCTAGAATCCGGTGGGGGCTGAATGACTGTATCGCAGCCGTTTACGGGCCTATGGAGGCACACCCGAGGAAGATTCAGCGACAAGATCGAGCTGTATTGGACGTTAGATACAATATGGCACCATTCTCGACAACCGACAGGATCCGTCCTGGATTCAACCGACGCAGTAGAGAAATTTCCAAAGTAACAGCCGAAGCACTGGAAAGTGTAGTGCTAACAGAATTATACCCTCGAAGCAAGATTCGTGTAGAAATCGAAATTATTTGCGCCGAAGCTGGAACAAGGTGTGCAGGAATCACTGCAGCATCAGTCGCTCTTGCTCATGCAGGTATACCAATGACAGACATGGTAGTGTCGGTTGCAAGTGGCAAGGTGCATGACATCGTAGTTTGTGACCTGAATAAGGAAGAAGATAACTATGGTGAAGCAGATCTACCAATGGGTATTCTACCAAATACCGGAGAATTAGTTTTCCTGCAAATGGATGGAGACTTATCCCCGGAGCAATTCCAACAGGCTTGGGATTACAATATGGAAGCAGCAGAAGTAATTCACAAAGAAATGGTTCGCGCCCTAAAGGGAGGTGATGAGTGATGAGTATACCACTAGTCCCTAATCTACTTCGTGCTCACCTAGCAGAATTAGCTGCTGAAGATAAGAGACACGACGACCGTGG
>CALEIW010000006.1 GCA_937876055.1 uncultured euryarchaeote | reverse complement strand
ATCGAGTAACATAGCCGCAACCAAACTAGATGTTAGAATAACTATCCATATGTCTCGTCCTTCAAATTTCGAGGCGATTTCGATACCTCCTCCGATTACAGAAGCTGAACCTAGGATTCCAAGGATATTCATTACATTGGAGCCCAATACATTACCTACAGCGACGCCACCTTGATTTCTCATAGCTGCAATCAGAGTGACTGCTAACTCTGGTAATGAAGTTCCTAAGGCTACTAAGGAAAGTCCAACAATCGCCGTAGGGATTTCGTATGTAGCCGCTAGGCCAGTTGCACCTTCCAGAAGGAAAATCGCCCCTTGCCAGATCATTACACCGCCTGCTATTGTTGCGAATACAGCTAGTAGTATATTGTCAGGAAGCCAAGTTTCTTCTGGTTCCTCTGCATCGGCTTTCCCTTTAGAGGAAAGATAGGCATAGGTGTAGTAGCTCACCAGCAAAATTAGCATGAATACACCTCCTTCAAGAGGTATTGAGCCATAATAAACGAAGGCTGTTAGAAGGACAGTGGCTAGGATAACAGCAACAGAGTCACGCCTTACCCCTGCCTCTGCCTCATCACCTGATCCAAGCATGCAAGCGGTACCAAGAACCAACATAACGTTGGCAACATTAGAGCCTAAGACTCCTCCAACAGCAATATCTGGCTCATTTTGAGCAATCGCCTCAATTGCTACGGCTAATTCAGGGAGGGATGTGCCAATTGCAACAATGGTGAATCCGACCAACAATGGAGGAACTCGCAGTCGATATGCTATTTGCACTGCACCCTGAACAATCCCTTCACCACCGGCCATCAATAAGACGAATCCAATTAGGACCAGAATCGGGTCGGAGTCTAGCATCTCTACCACGCCTAGTGCGCCCCGCTCATGATGTTTGAGTACATCTATCTCATTCGCACATTCTTCTGATGTGTCTCACTACTAGGTCGGATGTGGGGATGGTGTGGTCTTCCAAAGGCGGTGAGAATGGCACAGGAGTGTCTAATGCTCCGATTACGACTGGTGCGTTTTCTAGGTTCCAGAATGCTTCCTCTAAGATTCTACTACTAACTGTGTGTCCAAGGCCACCAGTGTATTGTGCCTCTTGCAAAACAATCAGACGTCCAGTTCTACGTACTGAATCGATACAGGTTTGTGCATCAAATGGTAAGATTGTTCGCAAATCGACAATTTCGGCTTCAATTCCCCGTTTTGCCGCTGTTTCTGCTGCGTCTAAAGCAACATGAACCATTGCACCCCAAGTTACGATTGTAACATCTTTACCGCCTCGTACAACTCTAGCCTTGCCTATGCTATTCTCACCATTAGCAAGGCGTTGATGAACTGAATCTGTATCTACTATCTGATTGATCGAATGCCCCCAGCCAGTATTTCCTCCCCGTAACCCATAGAGTCCTATGTGTTCAAGGTAAACTACAGGGTCATTCAAGGCATGCGATTCAACCAACAAATCGTAGGCGTCTTGTGGCGTAGAAGGGAATACGATTACCAAACCAGGGTCATTTGCAAACCATGATTCAATCATATTTGCATGGAAGGGTCCACTACGGGTTTTTGCTCCTAGTGGAATCCTAACCGTAAGTGGGACTTCGGCTCCCCATCTCCATCTAAGTTGGGCTGCATTATTGATTAGTGGATTCATCGCTAGAGCAGCAAATCCTCCGAATTGGATTTCCGCCAAAGGACGCATACCTCCTAGGGCAGCTCCGGTTGCCGAATGAATGATTATCGCCTCAGACAAAGGCATATCGAGTAATTTGTCCGAATGCCCTCTTGCTTTCAATGGCAGATTCATTCCGAACGCTCCAGCGACTTCCATATCTTCTCCCATGAAGACAATTGATTCTCCATATTTGTCCGCAAGGCTGACCATTCCATTCTGTATTGCCTTGCTATATGTCCATGAGTTTGCAGCGTCCGAGAATCCGATGCCTACCTCGCCAACCGAGAGGGGACTATCTCCTCCAGAGAGACTTACCCCGAAGCGGTCGAATTGTTCGGAATGAGTTGAGGCATCGTGGAGTGAAGTTATGCCTTTGGTGACTGAATTACCTTCTGGCCATGCAGTATCTTCCATCTCCTTACGAGCGGCATCTACCAGTGCTTGTTCCTCTGCTTCCATTTTGCTAAGTTTATTCTCGCTCACACCTAGTCTAACTAATAACTCTCGATGGTTGGGAAGAGGGTCTTTTTCGGACCAATATATTAGCAACTCACGATCCACATATCCAGGGGGGTTTCCACTTGCTGCTCCCAAGTACAGGTCATCGTGATGATGTGCATGGCCACAACCACGCATTGTCTCAACGTGAATTAGAGTGGGGCCACCCCCATCGAGGGCAAATTCCCTAGCAACTGCAGTTGATGTGTGGAATTCTGCAGGGTCGGAGCCATCTATACTCCAAGATGGAATACCCATCGAGTGACCCTTGTCTCCGAAGGTTTCAGCACCAGATTGCCCAACAGTGAAAGTATCAAGTGCAATCTGATTATTTTGAATCATGAAGGAAATTGGTAGGCCTCTAGCACCGGCTAGATTCATGGCTTCCCAAAATTCTCCACTACTGCTACAACCCTCGCCGACCGGTGCAAGGTGAAAACGAGGTCTTGCAAGCCTATTTGCCGCTAGTGCGACACCGGTAGCTGTAGCGCTTGCTATCGGTAATGGAGCGGTGGGTGGTAGCACTCTCTTGTGCCAATTACCAACGTGTAAATCTCTGCCTCCAGCAGAATCAACCCCACCATCCATGTAGGAATCTGACTTACCCATCTGTGCGTTGAAAATTTCTAGAGGAGTCTGACCCATCGAGAGAGCCAAACCTACGTCTCTAATCATAGGAGCAACTACGTCTGCATCAGCAATCGAATCTTCGCTGAGATCAATCGCTCGAGCCATTGAGGTGGCGCATGCCACTACCCCTTCCTGCCAAGTAGAGCGGAATCCTTTACCTCCAAATTGGCTTCCATCAGGTGTTTTTACTCCATTCATGAACAAATCTTTCAGATGCTCATCTAAAGCACGAGTTCGATGCATCCATCTCTGCCACTCAAATCGGTCATTGACAGTTATTGAAGCGGTATATGCGATTCTACGTAGACATAGAGTAACGTCCCTCATCATGCGTACTGCACGCCTATCTAGATAGGCACTACCTGATCTGCGAGGAATAATCTCCTTTGTTGCAAGAGTTGCTAATCCCGGTTCGTATATTCTTTCAGTTAACCTTCTTTCAAATGAGTCGCAGAACGATTCACAAAATTCGTGAAAACTCTTACCATTGAATCGTTCAGGCGGGTTTAGCGAATTCCAACATTCAAAGGCAGACTCAACATGACCATCGTGCCTTTCGACGAGGAATCTCATCAATTCCGACCTAGCAGTTTCTTGCGGTAAGTTAGAGGAGAAATCCAAAGGAACCTTTGGCCTCCATCCACCGCCCCAAAGAGGGGGTAAATCTTGTTGATTGACAGGCCCGGATTTTTTCTCTTCCGAGCCTACTTCTGTTTTATCGGAATTCCTAAGATTTGCTTCACTTTGTAATTCCTCCATCGAAGTTTCGAATGGCCTTTCCCACACCTCTGCCTGTTGTTTTCTACCTCTGCCACTATCCGAGCGATTCAGAGTCACCCTGATTCTAGTGCTACAAGATGTACACTTACGATCTAGCCTTGTTGTAGCCTTGTCTCTCGATTTCCAAGTCTGGTGTGTGCTACAAGAGGGGCAACGCCATATGCCTCGTCGCCCAGTCATGCTTAACTCCGGTGTCAACTAGTACAACAAAGAATCGCTGTATTACTCACGATTACACCACTATAGGACAATTATTCTATCGATTCAGATATAATTTAGGGGTTAAATTACTAATTTATACCACAATTAAAAGGTAGTTGAATCATCGATACACCACAATTGCAGTGAGTATATCCTCGATTATTATGAATTTTGCAATAATTTCACTAAATACCATAAATAAACGATTAATTTAAGGCTATTACACCACAATTAGCCCATTTAATACTTTGGAACTGTAGAATCTATCTGATCCGCCCAAAGATGGATGCCGCCAACCATATTCCAAACCCTAGACCTGTCCCACCCAGACTGACCCAACCATCGGGCTACAGCATCCGAACGACCTCCGCTTCGACAGTAAACAACCAAATCACAATCTTTTGGCAAATCTTCAGATTTTGCAGGAACTGCAATATGTTCAATCCGCAAGTCGGTTCCTGGCAAACTGACAATCGCTTCCTCATTTGCCCTTCTGACATCCAATAGGAAGGGGTTCCAACCCTTAGAACGTCTTTCTACAAATTCGGCAGGAGTAATTTCTAGCACCTGTCCAATAGGTGGTTCTTCCATAATCTCTTGACTTTGGCAAGCTTCGATTATCAATTGCTCGGACATTTCAGTGACAGGCTCTCTTTCAGGTAATTTATCAAATTGTAATGAACGTGTTCTCATGGATTTTGCATCGATCACCATTAATTGCCCAGACAACGAATCACCAACACCTAGCAATAATTTGATTGCTTCAGCAGATTGTATGCTACCAACAATACCCGGTAGAACGCCCAATACTCCTGCCTCGGCGCAATTTGGCGCTAATTCTGGAGGTGGTGCATTCGGAAACAAATCTCGATAATTTGGGCCACCATCATAATTGAAGACAGTAACTTGGCCTTCGAATCTGTGAATGCTGCCAAAAACCCACGGTTTCCCCAGAATCTCACACGCATCATTGATTGTATATCTAGTGGGGAAATTGTCTGTACCATCAATTACCATATCCCAATCAGAGAGTAAATCCAAGGCATTATTCACATCTAGCCTAGTATTATGTTCAACAACTTCAATTTCCGGATTTAACTCTCGAATTCGATTAGCAGCGGACTCAACCTTTAGCCAACCAACAGCCGCTGTAGAATGAATTACCTGTCTTTGAAGATTTGTTATGTCGACTTTAT
>CALEIW010000005.1 GCA_937876055.1 uncultured euryarchaeote | reverse complement strand
ATTACTGCAATCGTCGACTCCGGTGAGTACGATGCTATCTTTGGCGAGTGGTTCGATGGAGCAGTTGTCCTAACCGACGACCGTGACGCAGATACCGCAACATCCTACCCAGAACCAAGCAAGGGATCTACCTTGACTGCAGTTCTAGAGGCAGGTTCCCTGAAGTTCTGCTCCGACACAGCATACCCTCCATTCGAGAACCTCGATGAGAACGGTAATGCAGTAGGATTCGATGTCGACATTGCTAACGCACTAGTCGATGAGATGGCAGCTCACTACATGGGAACTGATAACCCAATGTTCGAAGGAAGCCCTGCTGTAACTATCAAGCTAGGATTCCTGAACGATGCATCTGGTCCAATTTCCCAGTTCGCAGCCCCATTCACTTTCGCGTGGGGAGCAGCAATGGCAGACCTCAACGCAATGGGAGACGATTACGTCTTCGAAGTCATTGAGGCAGATTCTGCTTGTGACGGACCAACGGCTCAGGCTGCAGCTCAGTCCCTTGTGGACGCTGGAGTTGTTGCAGTAGCTGGTGCAGCTTGCTCTGGAGCATCAATGGGTGCAAACGCAGTCCTTTCGGCTGCAGGAATCCCAATGGTGTCCTACGCTAGCACATCGCCAGCACTAAGCGACGCAACTGCATACCCACACTTCTACAGAATCGTACCAAGTGATGCACTACAAGGTCAGGCCGCTGCTGACATGATTGCAGCAAGCGGAGTATCCAACACTGCTGTTGTTCACATGACCAACAGCTACGGTGCAGGTCTAGCAGACGCAGTCGCAGCCAACCTAGGTGCAGACAACGTCTGTCTCCAGTCCGGATACGAAGAGACCGCAACTGACTTCCAAGCTGCTGTTCAAGCAGTCATGGACGCAGGATGTGACTCAGTATTCCTAGGATCGTACTCCTCTGATGGTGCAATGATCGTCGAGACAATGGCTGTAATGGGAGCAACAATCCCAATCTTCAGCGCAGACGGTATGGCTGGAGAAGCAGCACTGAATGACTACACAGAGCCTGCAGCAGCTAACGGCATCCAGGTCACACGACCTCGAGCAGCCGCAGCTGGCGGTTCAACCGCTTTCACTGACGCTTGTGCAGCAGATGATGTCTGTTCAACTGGTATCTTCACCGCAGAAGCATACGATGCAGTAATGATGATCGGTCACGCTGCAATGATGGAAGATGGCGCAAACATGGCCATGCACATTGACATGGTCGGCGACGGCTATGCTGGAGAGAGTGGAACACACACTTTCCTAGACAACGGTGATGTCGGTGGCTCAGGTTACGATGTCTGTACTTTCCACCACGTACCAACATACGGCCAGTACTTCAACTGTGACCGAATGTGGGAAGCTGGTAGCGATGCAGGAGTAACTGCAGCACCATTTATGGGTACTACGGTCAAGATTGGATTCTTGAACGACGCAACCGGACCTATCGCAGTATACGGACCTGGATTCGTTGCAGCATCTCAGATTGCTATTGGCCTAGCCAACACAATCGGATACAGCAGTGGAGTTCAGTTCGAACTTGTATACGCTGACTCCGGCTGTGACGGTGACATGGGTGGAGACGCAGGTCAAGCCCTAGTTGACGCAGGTGTATGGGGTGCAGTAGGAGCAGCTTGTTCCGGTGCATCCATGGGTGCAAACGCAATCTTGTCCGCAGCTGGAATCCCTCAGATTTCATACGCAAGCACAAGCCCTGCTCTATCTGATGCAACAGCTTACCCAGGATTCTTCCGTGTCGTACCAAGCGATGCATTCCAGGGATCAGTCGTTGCAGAGGTAATGACTGCGGATATGCAAGACAACGTGGCGGTAGTCCACATGACTAACGCATACGGATCAGGTCTTGCTGATGCATTCGTTGCCAACATGGATCCTGCACACATCTGCACACAGATTGGATACGAGGAGACAACCACTGACTTCTCATCTGCAGTACAATCCGTAGTGGATAGTGGATGTACATCCGTAATGATGGTCTCCTACGCTACTGACGGAGCTGCTCTAATCGAAGAGATGGCTACCCAAGGATTCACTGGCGCTATCTATGGTGCTGATGGAATTGCAGAAGAAGGTCTTGCAGCAGACATGTCTGACAAGTCACTTGTTGACGGAGTAATCGCTACCAAGCCTGCCGCGGCTGGAGCAATGTCAGAAGTCGGACAGACCTTTGCATACCTATGTTCAATGAACGCAGACTGTGCTGGCGGTATCTACACCGCTGAGGCATTCGACGCAGTGACCATCATGGCATTCGCTGCTTTCACAGCTCTGACCACACCAGGTCTGGATGCTGGAATGGCAGTTGCTGCAGTAGGTCAAGGCTGGGATGGCGCTAGCGGAATGCTCAGCTTCCAGGCGAACGGAGACGTTCCTGCAGCTGGCTTCTGTGTCGGAGAGTTCTCTCACGACGCAAGCGACGACTCAGTCTCGTACGACTGTACAAGAAACTGGGACCCAGTCAACGGTATCACTACCGCTTGATTAGGGACGTAAAGCAGTGCGGCGGGATTTTCCCGCCGCACTGCCCCAACTTTTATTCTATAGATAGAGGGTACGTGTAGTAAAATGCTGCATGAAACCCGAGACAAATTTTCCGAACTCTCTCAAGGCGTTCGAAGACTAATTTTCGCAGTCTTATTATTCATTGACGCGAATTACCTCGGAACTCTGAATGGATATGGATCTCTAAATATCTTAGACATGCTATTGGGAGATGCACTCCCAAATGATATGGTTTGGTTGCTTCAGTTAATCGAATCAATTACAGCGGGTTTCGTCGTAATTAAGGTGCTTTTTGATGATGTTCCGAGTAGCCCCCTCCGTACACTAGGACTGCTATTATCACCATTTTTCATGGTAGCAGTTACCTTCTATTCTCTTGATTTATTACTCCAAGGACTTGGTGCTAGCGCCGGATTCACTCTTGACTTAGTCTCGATTACTACCGGTACACTCACTTGGTCTTCTACTTACTTGGCAATTGCCATTGGTTTGACCTTGACTTACAAGGTTCAGAGATACGGTAATTTTGCTCAATCAGAATTATTCATGATAGGAATGTATCTGTCTATGATAATGATATGGAGCGATTATTTCTTCCCTATGACTAGCCTTTCGACAACCAAAGATGGCGTACTAACGTGGTCTGTATTGATCTTCACTTTGATTGCAGCCTTCATCCTGACGGGTTTTGCTGGAATCATCATCGATCGTCTTGTCTACAAAGGGTTCCGCAAAACCCAAGCAAGCCCGCAAGTGATGATGATTGCATCTCTTGGAGTTGCGTTAATTCTCCGCGCCTTGACCTACATGAGATTCGGCGCAGGTAGGAATATGTTCGAACCAGAAGGAGATTGGCGAATGCCCAATCTTCGTTGGGAACTACCAACCACTAAGATGCGCTTCAATCTTGGAGAAAGGAATCTCGATGAGGGTAGAACATACACACAATGGACTTGTGAAGAAACCATAGATGAAACCACAGGCGAGACCGTTCTTACCCGAATCGTTAGCGATACCTCAAAACCTGCCATAGAAATATACGATACAACTGCAGATTGCGTTACTCAAGCTACAACAAATTACGCCTACTACAAAGGGGCAGTGCCGGTAGTAATTTTCTCAGCAGTACTGTTGCTTATGCTCCTTCTAAACAAAACTCGTCTAGGTAGGAGAATGAGAGCGGTTGCAGATAACCCAGAGTTGGCTGCAAGTAGTGGAATCAATGTTGAAAGGGTCCATATGACCAGTGCATTCCTTTCTGCGGGAATTTCTGGAATGGGTGGTGCAATCTTTGCGATGACACTCAGATTCAATCCAGAAACGGCATTTACCCTCCTCCTTCCTTCCTTCGCCATAATTGTTCTCGGAACAATTGGCTCAATTCCAGGGGCTATCATCGGTTCTTTGGTAGTTGGATTCGTTCGAGCATTGTCCTCCCCGGTATTGATTGGAATAGGGTTACCTCTCGGGCGCTCGAATTATTCTGCTCTAGATGGTGTAATGCCGTACATCTTCTTGATTGCTATATTGATGATTATGCCCGAAGGAATTGGAGATGCATATGAGAAATGGAAAATCGATCGCCTGAGGAAACGTAAGGAATACGACCCAGAAAAATCAGACAAAGTAACAGCCGCTCTAGCCATTTTACCTACCGGAATATTCGGCCTCCATCATTGGTGGCGAAATAGAACGGATAAGATGCAAAATTTCTCTGCATTAGCAATAGCAGCATACGCCTTCCATCGGTTCAGTGGATTCGTTGGAAGAAACTCATTCTCAGAAGGTTGTGGTGATGTTTGCCAAGATAGCGAAGTTGTAGATTCTAATCTAGCAGTATTAACTGGGAGAGACGATGGAACATTGCTATTGGAAGACTCTCCCTTGGATGAGTCCGATTTGTTGAGTCAAATGTCCCCTCCAGATGGATTGACACCTGCAAAGACAGAGGAATGGACAGCAAATGCGCTCGCCGATATGAATGAATCTTGGCTAAATCAAATGAACTTAGAAATCGACTTGGTCAATTTTATCGTTGATCTTGGCGACATCCTTTGGCCATGGGCGTTCATCTTACTTTGGGCCTACTCTATCTATGAAGGAATTTCCATATTACAAGGAAAATATGAAACTCAGGGTTCTCAAAATTTCACTGAAAAACTGAACCAGGCAATATCCTCAATTTCGATAAAAATTAGCAAACTACAGAATCAAATTCTTCTTCGCTGGTCAGAATTTGATAGGAAACATGACCAATTTGTCAAGCAGATTCGAAATAAAATATCTCAATCATCTAGCGGTGTTACCACAAAGGTAGGTACAGAAGCTGGAAAGTTATACTCCAACGTTCTTGACAAACTACCTTTGGGTTCAGATAAGGATAAACAGAATCTTCGAAGTTATGGTAGAGAGAGTCCAATTGGCTCCTGGCTTCTTTTCGGTTTGTTGATGTTCATACTCATATTGTTCTTAGCCTGGTTACCAATTGCTGAATCTGATGATTTCCGATTCAAGAAGGTGCTACAGGTATCCAACGTTCTACTAACTCTCTCAATTTTCATTCTGATGTCTTTCTCTCTCAATCTACACACCGGATATACAGGAATGGTAAACTTCGGTGTTATCTTCTTCGTTGCTATTGGAACAATAACTGTCGGAATTCTTACCGCCCCAGAGAATCTTCATGGGTACGATTGGGCGATTTTACCGGCAGTATTGATCGCCCTACTTCTCGCGGCAGCCTTTGGCTGGGCGCTAGCATATCCAACCGCTCGCCTGAGAACTGATTATTTCGCAATTGTAACAATCTCTCTCGGTGAAATAGTCAGAGTTCTACTAGCAGGCGAACCATTGCTAAGAGTAGGCGCAGTTGGAAATGCAATTGGAATCTCATCCTATCCATTACCATTCGAAGACATGTGGTTCTGCGGCTCAGAAAAATCTGGACCGGACACAAATTGGGTCAGCCCAGACGCCTGCCGAGACGATCCAAATCTAACCGACACTCCTGCCTATCTTATCGGTGAATGGTTGAATTTAGGCGAGCCAGCACCATACATGTTCTTGCTGATGATTATGTCAGTCGTGGCAGTAATCCTTGTTTGGATTCTATTGAACAGAATACTTTCCTCACCATGGGGTAGAATCGTA
>CALEIW010000004.1 GCA_937876055.1 uncultured euryarchaeote | reverse complement strand
ACCGCAATACCTGGTTTGATACTTGCAAAATCCGCTATGGAAGTAGCCGAACAACATCCCGGACATCCAGATGCAGGTATGGCAAAGGCGGCGAATGTTATTTCTTGGGTTTCAATTATACTTACTATTGGGTTTTTATTGCTCTATGCCGTAATTATTGTATTCGCAATCGCTCTTTCGGCACCTCAGGCGTAGAAAACGCCTGATTATATTCTAACACAGTGAAACACAGCGTGCTGTTCCTCGAATACCGAGATGTCGATTACCTCTCGTAAGTCTAAATGTTGACAATCTTCTATGATGCTCTTTGTGTGTTCAAATCTAGCATCATCTCCGCCTTCCATCCACCGCTCACTGGCTGCTTTCAAAGACAGTATAGCAGTTCCACCTTCTTTGAGAAATACCGAAGTCATTCTGACGAAGGTCTCTACCTGATCACCTATGCTTAGGTCTTGATGCAACCAATCTGCTTTACCTCTAATGTACGGAGCAACCGCAAGTGGATTACGCGCATCTGCTAAGACTGGAACTAGACCTTGGCGGCGTTCAGCCAACTTGACTAAATTACGCATCATCCTGGGAGAAATATCCACTGCTACCACCTGTCCGCCGTGATGATTTCCTGCACCACAGACATTGTCGTGAATATGACTTACAGTGCCGCCAGAAGAAGCACCAAGATAGAGACAAGTAGAGCCGGATTCCGGCAATAGTGCGGATGCATCTCGCTTGGTCTTGAGAATACTGGCGGCTATCTTTGATCGATTGGGATTCCAAAGACGCCATTCATTTCTGCCGTCTCTTTTCCGCCTCTCCCCTCTTACGGAGACCCCTTTTACTGCGTTACGTGACCAAAGGCTTCTACCTTCTCGACGAATACCCCAAGCGAGCTTGATGGGTTTTGGCAAATCTATCACTTCCGCTTAGGTGGCTTAGGGAACTTGGCCTTGATAGCCTCGGTCTCTTTGTGAATCCCAGCAACGGTCTCTTCATCCCAAGGTTCTCCGCCAAAGTGATCGCACCTAACAGCGATTGAGGCTTTTCCAGCGAGGAATCTTGCAATCTTTCCACGCACCCATCGAGGCGAGCGCGAAATCTGAGGCATACTGAAGAGAACTGCTCCATGCTTTGGTGGCGCCGCTCCACGTCTATGTGCAGCCATCGCCGCGTGTGCACCTAGCACCTGTAAGGAGCCTGATGGCATTCTAGCCAACCTCTCTCTACCCCCCGCTAAAGTTACCATTCTAGCAGCTCCTAGCGGCCCGATTAAGGCTGCAAGACTGGGTACATGTTGCTCGGCCAAATCACGAATAGCATTCTCGTGTGCTTCTAGTCGTTCGGTCAACTCTACTACGCCCCTAGCATGATCTCGCAATGCTTGCCATTCGATATCTGAGGGTGAATGAGCCGGTGAATCCACTTCCAGTGTGGTTGCAGCATCTTCGATTGATTTTGATTGGGCTATCGCAGGTGGGATATCATCTCGTTGAGCATCAAGATCTACTTCCGAGAGGAAAAGACCTGCCCATTCCACACATCGTGCC
Organism: uncultured euryarchaeote; assembly: GCA_937876055.1. Taxonomy (GTDB): domain Archaea; phylum Thermoplasmatota; class Poseidoniia; order Poseidoniales; family Thalassarchaeaceae; genus MGIIb-O1. The sequence goes on along the minus strand of CALEIW010000004.1, from coordinate 3,521 downwards.
TCATTGGTAGTCCAAGACGCACGAAGTTCCGCCGCTGAAGATACTAGCATATCCAATCGACGGTCCGTATCGCCAGCGGCATCCGCAACTCCTCTCTTAGCCAGAATTGGTGTTGCTCTTTCAAACAATTTTGATTCTTCATCATCGAGTTCAGGCCAATCTTCATCCGACATCGCACCAAGTGCATCTATTACCGCTTCGGGAAATCTATCGGTCAGGGTGCGAGCTTCTGGACTCAAACGCCCACGTTGCAAGTCCCAAAGGCGGTCAGCAATGGCTCCAGCCGAGCGCTTACTTGACCAAACTACCTCGTCATGGATGACTCCTTCGTCATCGACAACGCGGGCTAGCCGCCAGTCGTAACGCAATTTCATGACTGTCGCGAGAAGTCCATTCCGCTTGAATCCCGCGCTATTCAGAAAAATCACGGGAAGCGGTCAATAACCGAATTACAGCGCCAGAAAGGCATGGACTTACGGCTTGCTGCATTAGTAGGGATTGGTGGTGCTATAGGAGCGGTAGCCCGCTACGCCTTACAACAGTGGCTACCTGCGGATAGCTTGCCTTGGGGAACAATTACCGCAAACCTCGTTGGATCTTTACTTCTAGGCATATTATTGGGTGCGGTAGCTGCTGGTGCAACTATTGGAGATGATGTCGTGTTATTGTTTGGAACCGGTGTATTGGGGGCCTTTACTACAATGTCAGCATTCGCTGTTGATTCAATTCGATTAGCAGAATCTGATGCATCATCTACTGTGATAATGATAACAACAACCATACTAGGTAGTATTGCATTGGCTTGGCTTGGTTGGCGCTTTTCGACATCCATTGTTGGGTAAAAAACTGGAATAATCAATTACGAATGTTGAAGTACATATCCAACGAGCGCAGGTAGGTCACTTAGACACAGCAAAGGGAGGATTACGAGTGTTCTGTCCAGAATGTGGTACTCTAGGATTCATGTCACCAGACGGTAATATCCGTTGTACTGATTACAAATGCGGTTACGAAGGACCTCTTAGTGGGTCGGATGGAAAGGGTGCGGAATTCACCGACCCAATGACTGGAGAAACCGTCGATTTATCCAAAGCGACTGCTTCTTCATCTGCAAAGGACCTCAAACACCTTACCGAAGTTGTCGAAGAAGAAGTCGCCAGAGGAACCCTCTGGGTTGGTGATTATCGTTGTCCTGAGTGCGATGGTGATCGAATTTTTGTCGTGCTAATGCAAACTCGGTCAAGCGATGAACCCGAGACAAAAATATGCACCTGCGAGGGTTGTGGGCACAAATTCCGTGAGTATCAATGATTACTCTTGCGACCCACTACGTGGGTCGTTTTCAGTTAATATAGTCTGGAATCTCATTAGCGAACCATGAAGAACCCCCCGTTGGAGGGGTCTTAGGTAGGTGTTGGGATGCTTAGAGTCACTGCCAAACAGCAACTGATGCGAGAAATTGTCGATTTGCTATCGGTTCTTACCGAAGAAGCCAAACTGAGTTGGGGTGAAAATGGCTTGAGCACGACCGTCGTTGACGGCTCCCATGTAGCATTGCTATCGGTTACGGTAGCAGATGCTTGTTTCGAGACATATGAAGTCGAGCCGGTAGAGATTGGCCTGGAACTTGGAAAGCTTCGCGACCTTCTTACTTTGGCAGGACCAAATGACTTGGTTGAGTTGGATTATGATGGTGCAACAGGAGCGATCAATGTCCGAGTAGGTGAGGTTCATCGAATTCTCCGCGGACTGGATACGGGCTCGATTAACGAGCCTCGCCAACCTGATTTGGACTTTGAATGCAAAGCAACTTTGAGTGCAGACAGGCTATCTAGAGCCCTTCGCGCTGCAAAGTTTGTTGGAGAGTTAGTCGATTTAAGCCTCGATAAGAACCAGATGACCGTGTCGGTTACTGTAGAAGCTGGCGAAGGAGTAAATGTTCGCTTCGATGCAGGTGAAATGTCGGAGTTAGTCGCTCCAAAGCCTACCGCATCGACCTATTCTCTCCAATTCCTTGACCCGCTCAGCCGCAAGTTGGCTAGCGGTCTAACCGAGGAAGTTACTGTTGAGTTCCAAGACCGCTATCCTTTGCGACTTTCATGGAATTCAAATGAAGGCGGCGCGTCTTGGACTTACTTCCTAGCGCCACGCGTCAGCAATGACCCATGATGACATTCGACGCTGTCATATTGTGAGTGTGGTTGAAAGCGAGAGCGGTTTCGGCCAATTCATGAGTGAGCCCTCGGTATGTGTAATCATCCCGAGTGTTCGCAATCCCGAAGAATTGGAAATTGCCTTAGATGGATTGTCTAATCAAACTTATTCTGGGCCACTAGAAATCATTGTGGTTGGACCTAGTAACGACCCTGGAAAGTCAGTCGCAGAAAGTAAGGGTATACGATTTGTCGATGATTCCGGTTCTAGAACAAGAGCTGATGCTTGTAATATTGCAATTGAAGCCTCATCTTCAGAATTGGTTCTATTTACAGATGATGATGTAATCGTACCGGAGGATTGGGTGGAGAAATTAGTTCGATGGTTTGAGAGAAATGATGTTGCAGGAGTTGGTGGGCCTAATTTCGCTCCTGTTGAAGAATCAACTCTTTGGCAACGTGTAATCGATGTCACGTTCTGCTCAACAATCTTTACCGCGGGTACAAATTACGGAAAGGTAGGGGATTCGGAATTATCAGAAGTAACTCAACTACCTGGGGTTAATTCTGCATATAGGCGCTCAGTTTTGGAAGAAGTAGGAGGATTTGATCAGGGTGCAATCGGAGCAGAAGATGTAATGCTCGACCACCGAATTAGAATGGCTGGTCATAAATTGTGGACCGATAGAACTGCGATAATGTGGCACCGGCGAAGAAACCTTTCCCGCGTGAAGAAACAAATCGGTAATTATGGACTCGTTAGAACTCTAGCCAGTAACCAATATCCAGAACTACATGCATTTACTCATTCAATGGTTGCAGCATTCCCTCCGATAGTTATTGCAGCATTTGCATTATTTTTCTGGGGTGCTGTGAATGGAGGATTGGCGTGGCCGGATTTCTGGGACATTAGTTTAGATAGAGTTCCTATGGGAACTGAGAGAATTGCAGTTCACGCACTTCCAACCTTGATGATTTTGTACAATCTGCTTGCTTGGTACGGTTCAGCTAAGGGCAATTCGCCGAGTAAAAATGCATGGACCATTTTTCTCTCTTCAATAGTTACCTATAACCTTCATTGGAATTATGGAACCGGTGTACTGCGCGGTAAATGGAGAATATTTCGCGGCCGGCCAGGGCTACAAATCGATGACCGTTCACGTGATTGATTGCATTCAATTTGTAAAACAGGCCTTAATATCCTAGATTATTGTCCTGTTTTCATGGCATTCCAGTGTAATATTGATGCTCGGGGTAAAGCCGTTAGGCTTCGATTGGGCATAATGGGGGTGTTATCCTCACTCGGTTTAGCAGCGGCATGTTTGCTAATCAGCGCCCCAGACTTAGCTTGGATTGTACCTGCTGGAG
>CALEIW010000003.1 GCA_937876055.1 uncultured euryarchaeote | reverse complement strand
GATCGATGATCAATGGGTTGGCCTTGGATATCTGCTATCAGCAACTCTATTCATCTTCGGCTTGAAGAGATTATCCCACCCTAGAACTGCTCCTCGTGGAAATCAATTAGGCGCAATGGGGATGCTTGTTGCAGTTCTAACAACAGTACTGCAAATGCAACTAGGAGATAGTATTGAAGGCTGGATATTGATTGGTAGCGGATTACTTCTAGGCGGTTTAATCGGTTGGATTATGGCCGTCCGTGTCGAGATGACCGGAATGCCTGAAATGGTCGCTTTGTTCAATGGATTCGGTGGAGCCGCATCAGCTTTGGTCGCCTTGTCGGAATCCTGGAAATACATCGAGGATGATACGCTAGAAATCCCAACAGGTCTGGAACTAGAAGTCATGGTGGTCGCAGCTGGACTTTCAGCATTGGTTGGTTGGATGACTCTAACTGGGTCTTTACTCGCTATGCTGAAACTCAAAGGGGGTGTCGAATTATTCGGTAAATGGATTCGTACCCCTACCTGGGGCCCATCTTGGTTAAATCCCGTCAAGGGTTTGTTATTCCTCAGCACATTAGTGCTAATCTATATGTCAATCCAAGAACCTACTGAGACCGATTACCTATTTGCAATAATAGGAATTTCATGCTTACTTGGTATATTGTTGGTGTTACCTATCGGTGGTGCGGATATGCCAGTCGTCGTCTCCTTGCTTAATTCCCTGTCTGGTATTGCTGCGGCATTTACTGGATTCATTATCTCAAACAGTGTTTTGATAGTCGCTGGTTCCTTAGTTGGCGCCAGTGGTTTGATTCTAACATTCATCATGTGCAAAGCCATGAACAGAGAACTAATTGATGTTCTATTCAAAGCATTTGGTGGCTCTGATAAAGAACAGGTAACCCGCACAAAGGTTGGTAGCGATGCAGACGAAGTTGCGATGATGGTTGATGGTGCTCAAAAGGTAATCATAGTCCCGGGATATGGTATGGCTGTAAGCCAATGTCAACACCAAGTGAAAGAGTTTGCAGACTTAGTATCAGAGAAATTTGACACAGAGGTGAAGTACGCTATTCACCCAGTTGCAGGTAGAATGCCTGGTCACATGAACGTTCTACTGGCCGAGGCAAATGTCCCTTACGATCAATTAATCGAAATGGATGAAATTAATCCAGAGATGCCAGAGGCAGATATAGCGTTAATTATCGGAGCAAATGATACATGTAACCCTGTTGCTAGAACAAAAGAAGGTCCATTAGCAGGGATGCCGATAATTGATGCAGACATGGCACGAACAGTTGTAATCATCAAGAGAAGTTTGTCAGTTGGCTATGCCGGAGTAGACAACGATTTATTTTACATGGACAAGACCATGATGCTATTCGGTGATGGAAAGAAGATGATGAACGAACTCAATGCCGCAGTAAAGGAGTTGTAGATTACACCGCCTCCCTAGGGGAGGCGAACGAGCAAGGGTTATGTGTTTGACGAGGTCGCAACGATAACAGGGGGTCTTGATGATGGTGCGTTCAACAAAGCTCGTTGTTGCTCTATGCCTAGTAGGATTACTAGCAATCCCAGCATTCGCCAACAGCGGTGGTCCACCATATCTTAATTCAGATAATCAAGAGACTGCCAAATACGGGTGTACTTGTCATTATTCCAGTCCGGGTGACAGAGCCGTTGTTATGGTCTCAGGAGTCCCAGTCATGTACGAATCAGATCAATCGTACGAGTTTGTAATCACAGTGGCTGATTCTGTGACTCTGGCTGGAGCGGATGGTAACACCAAAGCGGGCTTCCTACTAACAGATAACGGCGCTGGAATTTTCTCTTGGGATGATTCACAAGAAATTAGAGAAGCCGATGGTGATGAGTATGCAATTTCGCATTCAGAAACCGGTGATGGAGTTTGGACCATCAGTTGGACAGCACCATCATCTGATTCAGATACAATACTCTTCAGTATAGCCGGCAATTCAGTTAATGGTGACGGAATTCCAAATGAATATGATTACTGGAATGTCCTGACCTTTTCCATTAACCCACCGGGTTCTATTGCAGCGGGAGATGGTGATGCAACCTTGCAAACTCGAACAATTGCTGTTGGTGATTACCAAACACTCTTCGTCCTTGAAGAAAGTGAGTCTGAAAAAGAAAAAGAACGACAAAAGAACATTTCCGATAGAGTCTTTGAAAGTGGCAACCTGTTTTACTGGACTTCTCTAACCGCCCTAATCGTAGGCGCCGTTTTCCAACGGGAAATCCTCGAAAGACGCCATGGCCCAGGTCCTGAATACTTAGCCATGGAATTGGCTTATCCGCAAGGGATTAGGCGTGGACTAGTTGCAGCCATAGCATTCTTCTTTGCAGTCGACTGGTCTGCCAATGGTAGTCAACACGACTTCGTTATTGGATGTGCTTGGTTCATAGCCGCTTGGGCCTCATATGGGGTGTATCGAACTGTGCGTTCGGCTAAAGCAGAGTCAACCGTCCACGACGTGATGTAATATGGCAAACAATAGTCTAGTAGACCGTAAACCGGTCACTAGCCATTTGGAAGATTTACACTCTTTAATTCGAAGGAATGCATTTGTATTTCTTATTGCTTCTGCCGTCACAACAATTTGGGTAGAAACAATTCTCAATAATTGGAGCCTTTCTCAATCACCCTCAGGTGTTTTGTCTGTCTATGGTCCCTATGACTGGATAGAAATGAGATTCATGGCTGTAATTATTATTGCATCTGTCATTTCACTGCCATTTTTTTCCCTCGATTTGAGATTTTTCGCCAATACAGGACTTCTATCTAATGAGAAGAGGTGGCTAGATACATATTTGATTTTGAATGCAATAATTGTTCCGAGCATTTTGTATTGGGTATGGTTTAGTATGATTCCTTATTACATCGAAGCAGGCATTCAACTAGACTCGATTTCTTCAGTTACAACCAGATATGACGCCTCAGAATTATTTGCTTTGGCTAGTGGTATTTCTTGGATTTTAATTCTTACATTTACTTCCACACTATTCCTTTCACTCTCTAGATTATTTGGTTTGGTTGAAGAAGGCCGGAGTCGATTTAGAAACCGAGTCTTTGCTATTGTGGGTGGTTTACTAATTTTGACCCTACCAGAAATTTTCGAAGGCCTTAGAATTTTGATCGCCCTTTCTGTACTGGTAACTGCCGAACTGATATCTCGAACAGTACCGAAAGGCCCGTTGGGTCCACGCAATCCAGATTTTACCCAGTTTGTAGACAAAGATGGTTCTATACAAAAAATAGCTTTAGTTGACTGTTCATGTGAGGGCGCTTGCCCTTCATTTGAGGAAAAATGGTTAGCCCTAAAAATACCAATCCTACGACCAAGGGCGCTATGTTTAGATCAAAATGAACAAGTGGCATTGAGAGAAATGGTAGAACGCAATTCACTAACTCGCTTGACCATCACAGGATGCAACGGATATCCTTTACCAATCGACATTCGCTCTTACATTGAATCTAATCAAACAGAATTGGATGGACTAAATTGGTTAGACGAAGTCAATTCTAATTCACAGAACTGGAGAAAACAATCCTTGCAGTTTTACTCTGCAGAATA
>CALEIW010000002.1 GCA_937876055.1 uncultured euryarchaeote | reverse complement strand
AATATATGGCAGAAAATCTCGGCGACGGAGGCACCGCAATGCCCTTTATGCCACCAGCAAATCCTTTTTCTCCATGCGGTATTTCACCAGGGACGCCTATTGCATGAACGGTAAGGGAGGGAAGACCACTTTTTGCAGCGTGACGAGATAGGACTAGAACTTCATCTACTGTCTCTGCAATCTCTTTTTCGTGAATTAAATCAATACCATCCGCATAAATATGTAATTTATCGATTAATAGTAAATGAACGGGCTGAATGGAGTGCCTCATCAATAATCCATGAGGTAAATTTTCCTTATTTTTCCAGCCTCCAAGACCAACAACTGCTTCATAGAGATTTACAGAGGCATTATCTACTTTCGACGCTAGCAGAAGTGTTACCACAGAAGCCTGCTAGAAGCCTGAAGACTTCAACCCATCCAATCAGGAATTGAATAACGAGAGTCAGTCGCACCACAGGTTCAAACACAAGAACCGATGAGTCAAGTCGTGGAACGAACTGTCCCCTTCACTCCAACTCGAGTGGATGATTGTGGAGGTAATTATGTTATTACAGGAAGTCTTGGTGAATTAGCAAAACTGGATAATCAGGGTAAATTGATTGAAGATTATTCTATTCCATTCCCCTCAACGATTACTCACTCAACTAGCTTGGGAGATTATTGGATAGGGATTTGGCTAGAAGCAGAAATGAGATTGGCAAGAATTTCTAGCCTGAATTTGAATAATTTATGGGAAAATGGGGATTCACGCGGTGAACTGAGAACTTCTGTCGACCCTATGTCTCTACACCCAAAAAACTCAGTTTGGTCCCATGCTCTTGACTCGGAACCAACATGCCTTGCAGGCCTTGGGGATGACTTTTGCTTTGTCTTGCGTGGTAAAGGAGTATATCGAATGGATAGGGAAGCAAATGAGGTATGGCGATCTAGCCTACCCAGCACCATCGATGGTAGATTAAGGGGAACTGAAACTGCAATTTCAATTTCACAAACTGATGATTTTCTGAGCATTTGGTTTGATAATGGATTAGTAGTGGATATTTCGGCAGATTCCGGTGTTGAAATCGATAGGAGAAGCTTGCAAATCTCAGATAGAATAGAAAGAGTATTTCATTCAGGGGATTTGCATTTGCTGGCTTTATCAGAAGGAGGATTTCTAATTTCTAATAGAGAGAATATTTTGCAATCTCATAACACCCCTGGTCCATTATTTGCTGCAAGAAATAGAAATGACAGCTGGGAGTTTACGGGTTGGAGATTCGATGGACGATTAAGCAATTCAAACCTAGAGATTTCACCTAGAAATCAACTAGGTGTTGGCTTTGTTGCAGACAAGGTATTGACAAATGATGGGACCTTGAGTGACTTTACGATTACTCGTTCTTGACAGTATGGCCACACTTTCCACAGGTTTTGCGATCGGAGTGTCGACCTAGGAAAACACCGGGTCCACAGGTTGGACAGGTTTCTGCCCTTACTAATTCGTCCCCTTCGATTGTGTATTTCGACCATTTCGCATTTGCATTCGGGCTATCGGACATCATTCATCGCCTCCCTCTTCTGAATCCGCCTCTACTTCTTCCTCAGAGGGCTCCTCAGGAACAGGTTCCGGAGCAGCTGGCTGCTGCTCTGAATCGCCTGGTGAGTGTATCGAGTTGTGGCGGTTATGAACATAATCCGGCTCTACTTTTGCTGAATCCGCATCTCCGTAGATGACGGCAGTTCCAGTAGTCTGTGGGCGGCCAAAACGGGTGTTAACGTTCTTCACGAAAGTCAATTCTTTCTTTGAACCCGGTTCAGCCTTTGCAGCAGCAGCAACCATGTCAGAAAGTGTAGGTGTTGATCCTTTGGAATGATCCCAGCGGAAATTAATCTCTACTCTGTTAAGCAATGGATTTTCTTTTCTCTCAATAATTTCCATATTCATTTCCTCCTTATCGTATGTTCACCTTCAAAGCGTAGGAACCGGGATCATTGATATTCAATTTCTGAGCTACTTCAGAACGATTAGGGTGCATAATGACAACATAACCAGACCAGTCTGTGGTTACAGGCGCGGATGGGCAATGCATGCATTGTGGTGGGTCGCTTTTCTTCTCAGGATCTGGAAGAATTCTGTTACACTCTCCGCAAGCAAAGGATTTGGCCATTCTCAGTCACCTCTAGTTAACCAATCGTGAGCGCCAAGGCCTGACATCTTACAGTTCAAACCAATCTTACTAGATCTTGGGTCGTTTTGGTTAATGGCTTTTGATACGATTCGGGACCGAACATACGAGCCCTCTTCTATATGCTTGCCAGTTTGAGAACCTTCGATTCTCCTTATACCCATGTTTACCTGTACAGGCTCATCAAGAATCTGTGACTTGTGAAGTAGTGCCTCGATTGGTCCGATACGTACGAATGCGCCGTATTCGGAGACCTCGGAAACTGCCCCATCTACTACCTCGTTTGCTTCCATTGTGAAATGTAGCGCCTTGAAGCGGACTCTCTGATAGATTGCACCATCTCCGTGAATTATCTTTCCACGACCTACGGTTTCGTGATCATAGGTTAGCAGTGTGTAGTTTTCGTCTTCATCAAATCGACCCTCAAAAGCTGCATGGGCCAACTCGTCAATATGGTCCTCCAACTTGCGCCCCCTTCGGATATATTCCGCTGGGATTCTGATGGTATCCTCCATTGTTACTAGGCTGTACATTCGGTTTCCTCCAATCGCCGGACCGCTCCGAGGTCAGTCGGAGGAAAGGCAGGTTAACCCTCCCGTCCCTCATCGGCTTAGCCTCCAGAGGAGAGGTCCGTGCGATTCGCCGAACTAAGGCCCTGCTATAAGCACAGCGGATGAGATTCTGGATTGGAAATACTCTCGGCGATGAGGAAAGTACCCTCAGACCGTAGGTCTGATTGAGAGTTTACCCCTAACCTTCAAGTGGCTCGGAAAGCGCAAGTTTGAATCTGGTGAGCATGCAGAGTCCGAGTTTCGAACCCTCTAGGAAGCAGAAAGCGTTCCTTGCAGTAGTCTGTTTGTTACTACTTTCACTATCTCCTATGCTCATGATTAATCCAAATCATGTCCGAAAATTGGGCGATTTAGAGAATGATTCCTCATTTACAGGAACTGTAGATCCTTGGATAGATGGAGGGCAGCCTTGGCCCCAGCCCGGAAGAATAGCTCAAAGGACATCCGAAGGACCTCTACATTCTCCAACCGGTGGCGCCGGGACTGATTCACCGAGCAATGCAACGGAATTATCCTCTGTTGTCGACCCAGTGATCAATTGGGAATATGGTACCTACTCGATAGGTACGGACGCACTCGGAACTCCAGTAGCAGATTTTAGCCAACAAATTGTAACTGATGAAGCAGCCATGGAAAGATGTGGACGAGATTCCCTATTCATTGTATTAATCCAAACCGAAGTAGTTGGAGGTAACGATCACAGTGTTGTGAAAATTATCGAAGGTGAAGATGCTGATTTGGCTTGGGAGGTAGATTTGGGAGCCACCGAGATAATCAAGGCTTCACCTGTTATTGTAGATCTTGACGATGATGGAATGCAAGAAGTCATAATTGTCTACGACGCTGGTAGTTCTCTGTATGTTGATGCTTACTCTCCGAGACTTCACTGCTCGGTGACAGGTTGGTCGCCAGGGGGATCAAAAAGTGGAGAGTTGCTTTGGAGTTATACTGACGATAACCTGCAGATAGGAAGTACAAATGGGCCATACACATCATCTTGGTTAGGAGGACATAGACCCACAACTCAACCCTTGCTCGCCGATCTTGATTTAGACGGAGACGCTGAATTGGTCCTTGCGGTGATCGATGATAACGAAAATCCCGTGGTCTTAGCCCTCCCTCTTGGGGCAAACGGAGTGCCTACCCCAATATGGCAATCGACGCTAGAGGATGGAAGCCACCCCTCAGATCCGTCATTTGCTCAAGTTGATGACCAAACTGCCTATGTTTTACTCACAACAACCGAAGCTTCCAGTGGAGCGATGTGGGTTTGGAAATTAAATTCCGAATCCGGAGACCAACTATGGTCACTCAGCCTGTCAAATTTAGATGGTGATTCTGATGTCCCTCACATCAGACTGCCAGGGCCAGTAATTGCTAACCTAGATTCTGATTCCACCCCTGAGATGATAATTTCAATACCAACCGACGCAGATGGTTCAAGCAGTGTCGATGGTGCAGAATTTAGAGGATTAGAGATTGATGATGGCTCGGAAATATGGTCATTTGAGGCTGTAAATGGATACGCTGATGCTCCGCCGATTGCAATAGATACCGACGATGATAGTGTCATCGATAGAGTCTGCTGGGTAACTTGGTATCAGGAGACTACTGCAAGGCATGGTCATGCTGGCTGTCACGATGTTTCAGGAAATAATCCTCAAATTGAATGGTACAATGACTTAGAGCAATCTAGCGGCGCCCCTAATGACGAAATTGCTGTTGCACAACCCGTCTGGATGGATATTGATGGTAGCGGCGCGTCGGAATTGCTAGTTGCGTATGGAAGAACTCTTTGGGCCTGGGATGGAGACACTGGGACTCAAGCCGCAATTAACGACAATTGGAATAATGAGATTGAAGTTGACCACAGAACTTGGTCTTCTCCAGCCTTAGTAGATCTAGATGGAGATGCAACTTTGGACATAATTCTAGGTGATACAGTAATCTCTACGGCTCTCGCCGACGTTAGACCATTGCTAGATGGGCGTGCGATAGAATTCAATCCAAGTGCACCTAATCCTAACGAAGAAGTTACAATTACAGCATTCTTTGAAAATGCTGGAACCGTTGAAATTGATGAGGCTGTTGACGCAGTGCTATACGCCGATGGAACAGAGATAGCGCGCCATCGCGCTAGCAGCTTAGAACCGACTGACCCCACTGGTTCAGCAGGGTTCGAATCCTTCTCTGTCGAATGGTCAGGTGGACTTGGAGAATATAATTTCGAATTGGTACTCGACCCATACCAAAATGTAACTCAATCTCGTTATGACAACGATGCACAATCAACCACTTTGACGATTGTGCCACCTTACAATGCTACATTTGAGATGCCTACGAATCCTGTTAGAGTTAATCCGGGAGAATCAACCATTGGTCAACCAACTGTTCGCTCAACTGGCCGTCTTGCCGGTGTTTGGAGCATGAACGTCGATGCAAGTAATTTGCCACAAGGGTGGACCTGGAGTGATGAAACAACCGGAGGAATTACCTCGGTACAAATTTCAGCAGATGGAACTTGGACTCCTTCTCTGAGAATCAACGCACCAATAAATGCGGATGGGTCTGATGCAGGATATCTCTCACTAACGCTTACCCTAGACGAAGATCAGAATGTTAGCGTCAGCGGAGTTTTACCAGTCGAGGCAAACCGCACACGTGGACTGTCAATCAGGGGGCCTGCGGGGACTACCGCGAGTAGCGGCTATGGTCTCATTGGCGATTCTGCTAACGCATGGTTAATCGTAGAAAATCTCGGGAACGCTGATGAAAATTCAATCTCAATGTTCTGGGATAGTACATCCTGGGATTCTGCTGAAAATAGCTTGAGCTTATACGATGAAATTGGAAATGAAATACCCGCATTAACTCTGTCTGCTGGTGAAGAAAAAATCATTTCTGCGAGACTAAATGTACCAACAGATGCATCTCTAGGAGATAGCGTTACTACACCGCTAACCATGTGTGTTGGGAGCGGAGAGGAGGAAACCTGTCAAACCGTGCAATTACAATTCATCGCTACAAGTGTTGTAACCGAAACCAATCACCAAAGGAGCATGCCTGAGAATACATTGCAATGGAATGTTATTGCAGACCTTCCAGCCTCTTCAGGAGTTTTAGATTGGAAAGTTAGTGACGCTGGAATGGGAATAGAAGATTGGATTTGGTCGGGTTCCGGTTCATTATCGATAAGTGGAGATGATATTACTATGCAAGGAATTCCTGGTTCGAGAGTAACTGGGATATTATCTGTAGAACTTCCAGTCGATGCTCCTCCGGCTTTCCACTCATTCACAGATTCTAGTAGCCTTGGTTTGGATTATTCGCTTCGATTATCGGTTGAGGTTATGCAAATTTACAGGACATCACTTACATTAGTATCACCTACCGAATCACCTCATTTAGTAGAAGTAGAGGAATCTATACCAGCAACGGTTCGGCTGTACAATCCCGGAAATGGTGAAGACACCTACGTCATGTCTCACGCAGTAATATTGGATGACTATATTACAGAAGACCCTGGTATATCTGTCACCTTCAGTAACTCAAGAGTGACTCTAAGTGCGGGGAGTTTGAGGACTCTTCCGGTTGAGATTATTTTACCAGATACAACCCCTGCAAGAACTCCGGTTAATATTGAATTATTCATGACCTCTGAAGGAAATACAACAATATCTGATTCCATTATTCTGACGCTTGAAGCAAGACAAGATCATCGTTGGGATGTAGTACTTTATTCAGCACTCGGTGATGTCGACGAGAATACATTTGCAATCAGCCCCGGCGATTCCTTCGCCGTCGAAATTTATGCGACAAATATTGGAAATCTTGATGATGATCTTTCCGTATCTGCCTCAGGTCTTCTAAATCAACAAGGTGCAGATTCAGTAACTGATTGGAAGATATTTGGAGATAATGCCTCATCAGTTTCGGTAAACAGTTCCACCACACTATATTTGATAGTGGAAGTACCTCTTGGTGCTTGGAATGGAACGACCTACCAAGTTAGTGCTTCAATAGTAGCATTTGATGTCGAGATTCATACCTTTACATTCACAATAGAAGTTTCCCATGTAGCGGGTTGGAACGCCATAGCATCTAATGCAAATTTGGAGATTGACCCCTCTGGGTCTACGGTTTCAATCTCTGTTGTTCAGGAAGGAAATTCACCAACTCGACCATTTGTGAGTGTACAGGTAGATGGTGAAATTGGATGGGAGGTGGAAACACCAGAGGAATTGCCAATTTTAGACCCAGGAAGTACCGCAACTCTAGATTTACAAATCACGCCGCCCTCTACTGCAAGGCACGGAAGAACTGTTGAATTATTGGTTAGATTGAGGGAAGGAGACGGTAGTAGTGAGGCTACAATTACATTGCCGCTTAGAGTTGCGGAGATTCATGAATTCAGCCTTCAAGGCAGTGGGAATTGGATTGTATCAGACAATGGAGGGTATCCTCATGCGGAATTACATAATCAGGGTAATGCGCCAACAACAATTTCACTAGAGGTACTTAGCTTACCTCAGGGTTGGCAAGTTTCAGGACCTACTCAAGTGGTTATTGGAGTCGGAGAGATAACAGGAGTTCCATTAGAAGTAATTCCATCCTCAGATTGGGAGGGGGAATCCAGAACCATCAGAATCCTGGCCCAAGATGAAGCCGGTAATCAAAGGGAAATTTCTCTCGATACTCAATATGAAGATCATTCATGGGCGTCTTCACCTGTGATTGTATCGATGCAAGGAGATAGTGTTCTGCTAGACATCCACGGAACTTCACCAGATTCCTCTGTTGTTGATGATCTCCAGTCAAATCTACAATGGGATTTGCAAGGTGGATGGGCGTGGCAGGCCAATACAGCATCAAGTGGCACTCAAGTTACTGTAGATTCGGACACAGTGTTACCATACACGGCATATGTAATCGAACCTGCACTTAGGTATGCTACTTGCTCAATAACAGGATCTGTCGACTCAGTAAGGGCGGAATGTACAGTTGCCAATGGAACTGAACCATTCAGTTATACTGTAATCCTAATCGACGATGAAGGAAAAATGTTAGACTCAACTGAAGGAAATCTGGAAGCGAATACAACTTCGGGTCAAGTTAACCTAAGTGCTATTTCATGGGACCCGCAGCCGGGAATGAGAAGCCTAGTTATTCGGTTATTAGATGAAAGAGGAATTGTTATTGCTTCAGATCAGGCTGAATTTGAAATTCGTCGAAATGATTGGAATATTGGTTTGGTTGCTCTTGAACTTGATGGGCAAGGAGATAGTCAGAAAATCAAGGTATTGACAAAGAGAGAGTATCACCACCTACTGACTGATGCCGATTGTAGCATTTTAGTAATCGCTGGCAGCCATACAGCCACCCATGAAATCGATTTCTCAGGAACTTACCCTCCAGAACCAAAGTTGGATCGGCCATCATTAGATGATGCACCAGATGGAACGGAAATCATAGTGACGGTGCAATGCAAATTCCCTTGGGATGTTGATTCCGACCCAACCGATAATGAAGCCAAATTGATTCTTTCAGGCGGTTCTGTAAATAATGATTTAGGCTTTGAATGGTTTACGGCAATAGGCTCGGCTATTCTTGTAATCTCATTGGCACTTACCTTGACATGGATCCTTTACAATCAACGAGAAAGGAAGAAATTATTGGATATGACTGAATCCATCCTTAGTAAGAAAAAGCAAGATTCTAAGCTTCCAAAACCGCCTGTGCCTTCTGAGAATGTGGTCGAAGAAAATATTCAAGAAAAAACAATAATTGAAAATAAAGAGAATATCAGTAATCGAATTGTAAAGGATACTCCAGAAGTTGTCGAACAACAATTAGACGACTTTGAGAGCAGGTTGAAGCGTTTGACCGGCGACGACTAAACACAGGTGCTAGAATGAATCGCTACATCCCTCCTAGTCCATTCTATACTTTCGAGCCTTTACGGCATGACCCGCTAGAATTGATTCCTTCAATTCAATCCTCACAAGGGGGCGACCATACAGAGATAAAATCGATAGAAGCAATTCCCTCATCGATTCTTGAATTAGAGGAAGGAAAAAATCCAATCATGGATCCTGCAATGATGTTATTCTTATGTTCAGTCGATTGGAAAGGTGATGATGGAATGCCTGAACCACTAGACAGAGGAGTTAGTAGAGAAAGAATCGGAAGATTTCCAATTGAAGGAGGTAATGCGATAGAGTACCTACTAAATCATACAATTGAAAAGAATGAGGATGGCCTCCATGAATTACTTGCAAAACTAACTCTTGGCCTAGATGAAGAATTTCTTGGAGAAGGAGGATTTTCATCTGGCATGGGTGGTTTGGAATTATGCGGCTGGCTTGATTCAAGAGATGTAACTAATCTCCGTCGAGCAATCCAAAAAGGCAAATGGGCAGTTGACCCAAGTGAACCCATAGATGGTGGAGTTGCCGATGCTTTTCGGCACCTTACTATCATTTTACGCGGTGCAGAAAAAAGAAAGTGTGGTATTCTGATGAGGAGACATTCCTAAAACTAGAATTCTTGACCAGTTAATCTTTCAAACATATCTGCATAAAGATTTGAGGTTTGATCAATAATTGACTGTGGTAAAGCAGGAATTGGTGGCTCTTCAGTTCCTGCCTCTCTCGCCGCGTAAAGTTCAGAGTGATGACCGGTCTCTAGGTAATGACCTCTGACAAATTCTTTCGAAAGTTGAACAATCTCTC
>CALEIW010000001.1 GCA_937876055.1 uncultured euryarchaeote | reverse complement strand
ATCTTAGGCCATGCATTTTCATGGCAGCATCCTGGACATTCTGCCAATCTTCATCAGAGCGGAAATTATCTCTGGTAAGGATAGTCTTTCGAATCATTTCACTTGAAATCACTTCACCATTCAAGAGTCTAAGGAAAATCTCAGATGCCTCGGCGAAAATTTGACCTCTTAGAGCCGGCCAAGCAGCCTCCTCAACCTCATCTCGAGGCACAATTCCGTAAGGCCGAGCCATAAATTCGAAGCGGCCGGCTGAAAAACCGATATGCAATCTTCTCTTTTCTTCAGGATTCATTCCATGCAATGCAAGAAATGACCCTACTCGTTCTGCCTGTGGAATTGGTCCTCCACTAGCTAGAATCGACATAACTGCACTACCAACTTCCATTTTTTTGGTCCGAGCAAACATTGCCGTTGCTACCTGAAAAAAATCCGTACAAAGACCAACTTCTCCCGGATAATGGGGGACAACAGGCTTCGAGTTCTGCTTCTGAACTTCGGTAGAAAGGTGTGCCTGAGCAACCCAACCAACCCCGAATCCTAATTCATCTGCTTTCTCAGCTTGGTCAAGAAAGTTAGCAAACATCTCCGTTTCACTTGGTATATGTCCGGAGGTGTCCGGAGTTTGTGAAATCGAGAAGAAGATGTCGAAGTTCATGCAAATCAACCCACTAAATGGAGCGCATTCTGCCACCATCGACAGCCAAAGAAACACCGCGAATGCCTCCACTACTTGGTAAGCAAAGGAAGGTGACAGCGGCTGCGGTTTCCATCGGGTCTATCAGCCGCTGAATAGGGACAGAATTCATCCAAGTCTCTTGAACGTCCTCAACCGACTTTCCAGTTCTTTGCGAAATTGACTCTGCAAGAGAGCCAAGTCGGTCGGTGTCAGTAAACCCTGGAAGTATGTTGTTGATGGTGATACACGGGTCTAATTCCCTAGATAGTGACTTTGCCCAAGAGGCCATTGCGCCTCTGAGCGTATTCGAAAGTCCGATATTGTCAATCGGTTCTCGGACGGAAGTTGAAATGATGTTAACAAAGCGGCCATAACCCAATTCTGCCATTCTTGGAGAAAGAATCTGAGCGATTGTATGGGATGCGTGCAAATGGCGAGAAAATGGCCCTTCAAACTCCTCTAATTTGTTCTCAAGAAGTGGTCCTCCTGGTGGACCTCCTGCATTATTGATTACAATTTCAACCATTCCTAATCCCAAAACTGCCTCCCTAACGGCCTCAGCATCTTCTAAATCGAGAACAAGCATTTCATGTCCTGAGCCATGCAGTTCCGCTACTAATTCTTCCAGTGCATCAACACTTCGAGCACAGGCTATGACTCGTGCTCCCGCTCGCGCTAGCATCTGAGCACTCGCACGCCCTATACCCGCGCTAGCTCCACAAACTAATGCAGTTCTTCCAGCCAAGGCATTTTCAGCAAAAGGAAATCCTTCATTCAACATATCATTCATTTATTCAACTCCTAGTCAATATAATGCGCATATTTTTGCTCTGCAAGTTTCTCATAAACAACCTGCAATACATCCTCTGGAGCATTCCTGAAAGTAGGATGTTCACTCTCTCCCTGTGGGTGTCGCATCTCATCCCACCGTCCTTCTTCATACCCCATCAGGGCTTCCTTCATCAATACACCAGCAAGAACCAGTGTTTCGTAGCACAGATCCTCGTATGTCATGCCTCTCTTGACCGGAACTTCTCTTCTTAGTAACAAATCTCCAGTGTCGATTCCATTATCACAAAAGTGAGTAGAACTACCTATTGGGATATCGTGGTAAACGCTCCATGCTGGAGAGGCAGAGCCACGACAATCAGGAAGTAGTCCCGGATGAGAATTTACTACCCCCTCTTTAGGATGGTCAAGTATTTCTCCACGAATGATTCTAGTTCCTCCAAAAACGATTAGATCGAGTGGTAAATCTGCAATATGTGGCATTACCTGTTCAGAGTTATGGATCGCAACTTCTACGTGAGGAACCCCAATTCCTTGAGTCGATAAATCGGCTAACTGCGACTCAATTGTCGGAGCGATTGGATTTCCTTCGATGCGTTTGAGAAACTTCTCTCTTTCTTCATCAGCAATCGCTGAGTCCTCCGATATTACGATACTCGGAATGAATCCTTCTGAGAGAATCTGTCGTAACATTTCTCTTCCATAGGGGTGCTCCTTTAGGAGCAAATATGCGAAACTTGGCTTAACTCCCATTGTACTATCCCCATGTTTGCGAAGGGGTCATTGATACCCGTTATTTTCGGTCGACAGGTTTCTAAAATCTGATATCATTTATTCTAAAAGTTCAGCTTCCATCTCTTGCTGTTCATCATGGACTTTCTGAAGTTTAATATCTCCAAAACTTCTGATTCTTACCATCTGATAAATCAACAATAGAATACCAATAACCACGACCAATTCAACATGCGGAACCTCAAATCCTTCAGATTGCGTCTTTACAGCATCACTCCCCTCATCAGGATCCTCTTCGGGATCTTGTTCGTCGGCTGTTTTTGGTTCGACGATTATCGTTCCAATCATTCCAAACTCCTCGTGAGGTTCACATACATATTCGTAGGTTCCATTTTCACCAATGTTGAATGTGTAGGTATAGTCTACATTCCTTGAAGCCTCTCCTGAATTGAACAATCCGTTACTTTCTACTGCATTATGGGCGAGCAATTCACCACTCCAAAAGAAGCGTACTGAATCTCCTTCTTGTAGAGTAATTGTTTCTGGGGAAAAACGTAAGTTTGTGCTGTCGACGCTTACAACCACAACCTCTCCTTCCTCTTGATTTGCAAGGTTTCCGCTGGCAAGAACTGCGCTAAGCAATAAGCAAACAATACTCGCCACAATGGCCGGTTTCACAAATTGCTCTAATCCGATTTTACCTATTAACCGATGTTTAGCCATTGTAGAAATATGGTTATTTTCGATTAAGGAGTGACACGAGATCGATCTCGCGGGAATAAGACAACTTCTCGGACATTTCCAGCTCCTGTGAGAATCATCAGTAATCTGGCGACACCTAGTCCCCATCCTGCATGAGGCGGTGCGCCGTAACGGAATCCATCTGTGTAGAAGGTGAAGTCCGCTGGGTCCAAATCCATGTTTCTTAGATTCTGTTCCAAGACATCGACTCGATGTTCTCGCTGTCCTCCAGAGGTCATCTCATCACGGCCATAATTTAGGTCGAATCCGCGACTCAACTGGCCACCAGTAGAGCCTTTTTCATCCTCGTTGTGGTAAATGTAGAACGGCTTCATCGACATCGGCCATCGTGGCAGGAAGTGGAATCCAGGGTATTCAGCAGCGATGATATCACAGTGGTGACTTTCGATATCGTCTCCCCACTCAATGTCACCACCTCCTTTCTGTACGATCTCAATCGCGTCACAGTATGGAATACGCGGGAACGGTAGTTCTGGCACTTCCACAGTAACCGATTCCTGACCTTGGCTTACCCTGTATTCATTTACAACATCGATGAGATGTAGGTCATTTGCCACGACTTGACTCCAAATGTGGTGAATCATTCTCTCTTGAACGCCCATTACATCTTCGTCATTCATCCAAGCTCCTTCAATATCGAATGAAATGAATTCGTTTAGATGGCGGTACGTATCGTGTTTTTCAGCCCGGAATGCGGGTCCGATTTCGAAGACTCTTTCCAAGCCACCAAGAACTGCTAATTGCTTGTATAACTGAGGTGATTGGCTTAGGAAGGCAGGTGTGTCGAAATACATCATTGGGAATAGATTGGTGCCACCCTCGCTAGCGCTTGCGATGATTTTTGGAGAATTAATTTCTTGGAACCCTTCGCCGATTAGATGGTCTCGTCCATATTGAAGCACACGACTTCTGAGTTGGAACATTGCATTTACGTGTGCGCGACGAAGATCCAGATGTCTGTTATCCAATCGGATATCCAATCCGACATTGACATCATCAGTAATTCCAACCGGTAATGGTGTTTCAGCAGAAGATAGTATGTTGGCCTCGGTTACGTTAATCTCGTATTCAGGAGGAGGGGTAGGTTCGCCTTCAGGGACCTTTGGAGGTCGCTTCTGAGCCACTGTTCCAGTGACCTGAACGGTCGATTCACGAGAGGCTGATTGGACTGCAGTGAACGCATTTTCGTCCATATTGTCCTTTTTCAGAAATGCTTGGATATACCCTGTTCCATCACGCAACATTAGGAAAGCGATTGCACCTCTTCCCCGAACCGTTTCTGCATATCCGGCTACCGAGACTTGTTCTCCAATCATATCTGCCCCATTTCTAACAACTTGTCCAATTGTGTGAGTACGAAACGCGGTGGGGTGCCAGTCGCTACTGTCGCGCATGCCTTTGCGTCCGGTCCTCAATTTATGAATCAAATCGAAAGTCAGTTTTGCTCCGTGCTAATGCTTGAGTAGTCGATGCCCGACACAGAGGCATGGACAACGACTCGATGTACTACCGAATGATGGGCAATACTGGAATCCAAGTTTCGGTTCTATCCTATGGTTTCTGGGCAACCTATGGAGTCAAAGATAGACTGACAGGAGATGCAGGAGTAAAATCTGCGAAGGAGTTGATGCGAATCGCCCGTGAAGCGGGAGTCAATTGTTTTGACCATGCAGAGGCTTACGGTAATCCAAATGGAGAGGCTGAGAGAATATTCGGTATAGCACTGAAAGAATTACAGTCAGAAGATGCTGAACTTTGGAGGCGTTCAGAATTGGTGATTACCACCAAGATATTCTGGGGTGGACAGGGAGTAAATGAATCAGGACTTTCTATGAAGCATTGTCGTGAAGGTATGGACAAGTGTTTGGAAAGATTGCAATTGGATTATGTCGACATGGTATTTTGTCACAGGCCGGATCCATTCACACCGACTGCTACAGTCGTCAGGGCCATGACCGACATTGTCCGTTCTGGTAGAGCAACCGCTTGGGGAACAAGTGAATGGTCCGCGCAACAGATTACCGAAGCATATTGGATTGCCAAGAGCGAAGGTCTAGAGCCTCCTCAATTCGAACAACCACAGTACAATATGCTTCACAGGCAGAGGTTCGAAGAGGAATACTTCCCTCTTTACAACCCACCATATTCGATTGGAACTACAATTTGGAGTCCACTTAGGTCAGGATTCCTAACCGGTAAGTATCTTGATGGCATTCCTGAAGATTCACGCCCCACACAATCAGGTTACGACTGGATGTTGCAGGATTTGGAAGAAAGAAAGGCGCGTGGCGAGTTCGAGATAGTCGGTAAGTTAGTTGATTTTGCTAACAGCAAAGGATGCACTCCAGCGCAACTCGCTCTTGCTTGGTGTTTGAAGAATCCAAATGTATCGACCATACTTTTGGGTGCGACGACAGAAGATCAACTAAGGGATAATTTGGGTTGTATCGAAGTCGCCCTTTCTTTGACCGATGAGGAAATGAAATCTATTGAGGAAATACTTGGAAACAAACCTGCGGATTGGATAGGTCCGGGCGGAGACGGAAATCGTCAGCTGAAGACACTTTGATGACGATTAATCCTCTTCCAAATTGGCGATTTTTGCCGCGATTAACAAAAATGCAGTATGCCCCATTGGCTGATTTCCCGGGCGGACACCGCCCTTACCCGCTTTTGACCATCGTCTTTCGATTATTTCACCGGCAAATTCTACGACAAGGCCGTCTTCTTCGACCTTATTCCAGGACTTTTCTAATTGAGCGGTGGTGGGGCAATAGCACGCAATCCTTCCTCCGATTCTGAGGGTTTGAGAAATCTCGGAGACAACCGTCCAAGGTTCTGCGATATCGATTATTGCAGCGTCTAACTCACCACATATTCCTGTAACTTCGGAAGCCGCATTTTGCAAATCCATTTCTAATAAATTCCAAGAGGGGAAATCTGTAGAAAACTCAGCCAGTCTTTCCATATTACTCCTGCCAACTTCCGCGTGTTCTGGACGGTTTTCTACTGAGATCAAATATCCCTTTGAGCCCATTACATTTGCAAGATTCATTGCAAGGCCCGCAGAGCCATGACCGCCTTCCAGTACACGGCTTCCGGTACCAATTCCCATCCATGAAATCAAAAATCCTGAGTCTTTGATTCCAATTGTTTGTGCCCTTCTATTCATGTTTCTTCGAGCCTCGGGTAGAGCGGCTTCAACTATGGTCAAAGATTTCTGTCCAACAGTGATTCTATCCCCCAATGAATAACCTTCCAAAAGTACCGAAGGATCGAACCTTCCAAGACCCTTTATCTTGACTTCACCGGGCACATTGTTGACGAGATATGCTCTACCATCATCTTCCCTCAGAGCCATCCAATTGGAGTCTTTAGATGATGCCTCAGAGCCTGCCATGATTACTGCTTGTAACGGTCATTTATTTCAATACCTTCGATTCTACATTCCAGTGATCATCCTTATTCTACGACCCCTTAAGGGTCGTTTTTTGATGTGAGACATTGTAGGGTTATGTATAAATCATTTAGATAACAGCATTACTTCATGATGCTAGTGGACCGGTTGGAGAAAATCTCAACCTTGACGATTACACTGCTAATTCTAACAATGTCTTCAATGGGATATTTCATGATTGAGCAAGAGACTACTGAGAGGCAGGAATTAGAGGCAAAAGAAATGCCTAGATTTGCAGTCAGCCCCGGTCACACAGTCTTTGGTGAATATGTTGGGGCACACTGGTGTGGGCCTTGTATGGGTAGCGCCTCTCCTTCTCTAGTCAACCTGAAGAACAGCAATACAGATGATTTCACCTACATTTCATTCTTTGAGGGTGCTTCTAGCGGCTGGCCTTCTGATGGACCTACAAATAGGCGAAACCACATCATGGCCTCATCTAGTGGTTATCCAACCTTCGCTTTCGCAGACGAAACCTCAGGTTCATGCTACAAGGTTGGCTCGGCAGGCTCAAATTATTACGATGCAGACTTTAGTGCAGGAGGATGTATGCACGCTGATGCTAGTGATTTTAGCATGGAACTTGGAATAGCTCTGAATTCCGCAGGAGATACAGTGACTACAACTCTCGACATAACTTACCAAGGGGCTAGTGACATTACGGTGTATGTTTATGGAGCCGTGACTGAGAAAATTGGAGCCGAGGCATATGATGATGGAAGTAGACCTCACCATGTTTTCAGAGAATGGTTACTTTCCGCTGATAACGATTTCACAGAAGTGACTTTGATACCGAATCAGGTTGAGACATTAACTTGGGACAAACCGCTTAATTCCGTAAGAGCCGGAGGTGGAAATACTCAGTGGGAAAATTTCTGGCCTGTATTCGCTTTGATGGATGGAGATTATTCAACCTACAATGAGGTCTATGCTTCTATTGATCTAGATATGGCTCCGTTAATCGATATAGGAATAGTTGACTTTGAGGCTAGAAATGCAAATGGAAACAATGGTTTTGTTGCAGGCGACATACTCGACCTTGAGGTTGATATCGCGAATAATGGAGCCGAGGAATATAGCGATGGAGGTAGCATCGATATCTATCACCTCTCAAATGGCGAGGAGATTCACCTCGGTGGCATTTCAATCAACCAACTTTCGGTCGGAGGAACTCAGTCCTACACTGCTATGTTCGACACAAGCGACATCACTCTAGCAGCATCAGGGACTTCCTCCTTTAGAGCACGAATATCAGGAATGATTGGAGATCGTGTATCTTCCAATGACTACCTAGATGGCCTTGCTCTGCATGACAATCCTCCCGTGCCTAATCGTCCGGTTGCAGTGGCAGATTCTAGCGTAGAGAGAGGTACACCGATCCAATTTGAATCTACAGCACTGCCGAATGATTTGGTCGATGATATGTCAACTATGAGCGCAGAATTACATTACAGCGTTCATGGTACAGATACTTGGGACGACTCTTGGATTACTGCAATTGACATGGTAGGAACGGGAGGTAACTCTCGCTACATTCACACAATCACTCCCCCAATGAGTTCTCAATCCGGGTCCTACGATATCCGTATGCAATGGACAGACTCTGGCGGACAAACATCAGAGTGGGAAATTACAGAAAATGCCTTTGAATTGAGAAATGCATTACCTAGGATTCTAGGGCCTGGTGACGATGGTTATGCAGGAATCCCGACCGTGAAGGTCGACACGGTTGAGGCTGTGTCGATAGTCGGCTTGGTTAGCGACGCTGAAACTTCTCATGCCGAACTAATAATTGATTCAAATGCTCACCAATTCATTTCCTATGACCCTCAGACACTTGAAATCAGTGTTCATTTTGACGAAATTTCCTACGACAGCATAGGAAATTCAATTTCTCAAGGAATATTCATCACCGTCGATGATGGGGAAGACGTCAATTCAGGAACTTTGATGTTTAACGTCATCGAAAATGGCCAGCCACGTTGGAGCGGAATCCCGACTCAAGGATTTGATGAAGGAGGTTCGTCTAGCCTAGTACTGACGGAATTCCTAACCGACACAGATGATAATGGAAACTCAGTTCCTGCAAATACTCTCTCATTATCTGTCGTCAGCATTAGTGATGAATCATTAGTATCAGCCGAAATTTACGACCAGACTCTCAACGTTGCTGCTCTGGATGACGATAGTTTTGGTACAGCTGAAATCACAGTTAGAGCATCCGATGGTGTCAAAGAATCAGATACAGTGATTATTTTCCATATCAACAATGTGAATGACGCTCCAAACATTGACTTAGGCGAATATTCTAATCCAGTCCTTCAAACTGGTGACAGATTGACCTTCAATGTTTTAGATATGGTCTCGGATGTCGATGATTCCGAAGAGGATATTTGGATTACCGTGACGACCTTTGTTCCCGGCGCAGTTCAGTATAATCCAATTTCTGGCCTTGCTACAATGAGTTGGGAAGATGCAGGAGAAGAGATGGTGACGGTTACTGCTGAAGATAGACATGGAGCTTCCAGTGCCGCCATAATCACAGTTAGCGTAGTCAATGATCTGCCACTTCTATGGGCTGATTCATCGGGATTCGGCGATTTAAGTGTCAATATTTCTTCCACAAGTTTTGGTTTGAACCCTAGCGTAACCATCGAAAATGTAGGAGATCTTGAACTATCAGAAATTAAAGTAATTTGGAGTGTTTGTAACAGCATCACTGGAATTTGTAATGACTTTGGTACGTCTTACAATATGGGTCCATTTATTGTATTAGCAAATAATGGGGAAGGCCTCATGATAGGGGATTACGTAACCCTTTCAGTCAATGCTGTAGACTCACAAGGATTCGACCGCTCAACAACTGAACAATACAAGGCATATGCCACCGAACCTGTTGAAATAACTCCTGAAGAGTCAGGCGAGGGGGATAATCAAAACAAATCAACATTCACAGTTCTGACTGCAGGACTAATGCTAATCGGAATTATGTTCTCAATCGCCCTAGTAATTGGCCTAGCCATTGTACTGCAAAGAGGGCGCAGAGA